>CBFGXR010000078.1:0-7833 GCA_965652675.1 uncultured Castellaniella sp. | reverse complement strand
CTCGCACACGGTATACACCGGCAGGCCCGAATCCCGGACGGCCTTCGAGCCGCCCAGGTCGGGCAGGTCGATGATGGCGGCGGCCTCGGCCACGTTGGCCCCCAGGCGCTGCAGCAGGCGGGACGCCGCCAGCATCGTGCCGCCGGTGGCGATCAGGTCGTCGATCAGCAGCACGCGCTGGCCCGGCCGCACCGAATCCGTGTGCATTTCCACCGTCGCGTTGCCGTATTCCAGGGCGTATTCCTCGGCCACCGTGCGAAACGGCAGCTTGCCCTGCTTGCGCACCGGCACGAAGCCCAGGTTCAGTTCGTAGGCCAGCACCGAGCCCACGATGAAGCCGCGCGCGTCGATCCCCGCCACCAGGTCCAGGCGCTGGCGCATGTAGCGGTAGACGAACAGGTCGATCAGCACCCGGAACGAGCGCGGATCCTGCAGCACCGGGGTGATGTCCCGGAACTGCACGCCGGGCTTCGGCCAATCGGGCACGGTGCGGATCGTGTCGCGGATGTACTGGGCCGGATCGGTTTGCATGGCTGGGTCCTGTGGCGGGGGCATGAAGGCGGGCACAGTTTAACAAGCCGGCACCCTCACCGGGGCGCCGGTTCCGCTTAAAATCGCGGGATGAATCCCCACCCCCAGCCCAGCCCGGAGGCGATCCGCGCCAGCGCCGACCGCACCTTCGGCATCGAGATCCAGGCACTGCAGGCCCTGCGAGGCCGCATCGACGCGCGCTTCGCCCAGGCGGTCGACCTGATCCTGGACTGTCCGGGCCGCGTCGTCGTCACCGGCATCGGCAAGTCCGGCCACGTCGCCCGCAAGATCGCCGCCACCCTGGCGTCCACCGGCACGCCCGCCTTCTTCATGCACGCGGCCGAGGCCATCCACGGCGACCTGGGCATGCTCACCGGCCAGGACATCCTGCTGGCGATCTCCTATTCCGGCTCGGCCCAGGAACTGATCACCATCATTTCCGTGGCCAAGCGCATGGGTACGCGCATCATCGCCCTGACCGGCCACACCGACTCCGAACTGGCCCGCAGCGCCGACCTGGCGCTGGACGCCGCCGTGGACCAGGAGGCCTGCCCCCTGAACCTGGCGCCCACCGCCAGCACCACGGCCGCCCTGGTGCTGGGCGACGCCATCGCCGTCGCCTGCCTGGAGGCGCGCGGCTTCAACCGCGAGGACTTCGCCCGCTCGCATCCCGGCGGCGCCCTGGGCCGGCGGCTGCTGACCTCCGTGGCCGACATCATGCGCAGCGGCACGGCCCTGCCGCGCGTCGCGCCCGGCACCCTGATCCCCGACGCCCTGACCGAAATGTCGTCCAAGGGCATGGGCATGGCCATCGTCCTGGAAGGCGAGCACCCCGTGGGCCTGTTCACCGACGGCGACCTGCGCCGCATGATCGCCCAGCACGGCGACATCCGCGCCCTGCCGGTCTCGGCCGGCATGAGCCGCCACCCGCGCTCGGTCGCGCCCGACGCGCCCGCCATCGAGGCCGCCTCGATCATGGACGAGCACAAGCTCAACCAGATGCTGGTGCTGGACGGCGACGGGCTATTATTGGGGGCTCTGCACATGCACGACCTCCTCGCCGCAAAGGTCATCTGATGAACGAACTGCCCGGTTTCTCCCATCCCGCCGAAGCCCAGATCCTGGCCCGCGTCCCGGAAGCGGTCCGCGACCGGGCCCGCGCCGTGCGCATGATGGTGTTCGACGTCGACGGCATCCTGACCGACGGCAGCCTCTGGTACGGCGAACACGGCGAAGCCGTCAAGCCCTTCAACGCTCTGGACGGCCACGGCCTGCGGCTGCTGCGCGAACAGGGCATCCGCGTCGCCTGGGTCAGCGGCCGCAAGAGCGCCATCACGGCCCGCCGGGCGGCCGAACTGGGCATCGCGCCCGCCCTGCAGGGCATCCGCGACAAGATCACCACGGTCGAGGACCTCGCCCGCGAGGCCGGCCTGTCCCTGCAGGCCGTGGGCTACATGGGCGACGACATCATCGACCTGCCCGTGCTGCAGCGGGTCGGATTCGCCGCCAGCGTGCCCAACGCGCCCTTCTACGTCGGCCAGGCGGCCCACTGGACCAGCACCCTGCGCGGCGGCGCGGGCGCCGTGCGCGAATGCTGCGACCTGATCCTGGCGGCCCAGGGCCGCCTGGGCGCCTGTTTCACAGCGTCCCTGTCCACGCTGGGTGGAGCCATCCAGTGAAGGACCGCCTGCCCAGTCTCGTGGCCGTGCTGCTGCTCGGCCTGCTGGTGCTGGGCACCTGGTGGGCGTCCGACTACACCCTGCGCTCGATCCAGATCGACCCGCCCCGGCGCGTCACGCACGAACGCGATTCCTGGTCGGACCGGTTCACCATGGTGCGCACGGACCCCGGCGGACGCGCCATCAACCGCCTGGAAGGCACGTCCATGGAACACTTCCCGGATACCGGCGCCTATGAAATCACCGCGCCGCGCGCGGTCGGCCACCAGCCCGACGCCCCCATCACCGAAGGCACCGCCGACCGGGGCACGCTCGACGAGCACGGCGACCGCATCGTCCTGAACGGCAACGCCCACCTCAAGCGCCTGCCCGACGCCGACCATCAGCTGCTGGACGTGCGCAGTTCCCAACTGGTCATCGAACCCAACCGGGACCTGGTCCACACGGACCGCCCGGCGCTGGTCGTCAACGGCCATTCCACGCTGCGGGGCACGGGCATGCGCTACGATAACCGCACCCGCCAGCTGACCGTCACGGCGGCCAGCGACGTCAAGATCTCGGGCGAAGACCAGGCCGCCCGCAACGCCGGACCCCAAAAGAACGCACAACCATGAAAATCCCGCCTTCCGCCCTGATCGCCTCGATCGCCGCCTGCGCCCTGTCCCTGGCCGCCCAGACGGCGGCCGCGCAGGACAAGCCCGCGCCCAAGGACGAGCCCGACACGGTGATCCTGTCCGACACCCTGCACTACGACGACGTCAACAAGACCAGCACCTTCACCGGCAACGTGGTCCTGACCCGGGGCGCCATGACCCTGCGCGGCGACAAGCTCGTCACCCGCGAGGACGCCCAGGGCAACCAGTTCGGCACCGCCACGGCCGCCAAGGGCCGGGTCGTCACCATCCGCCAGGAAAACCCCGAGAAATTCGAAACGCTCATCGCCACCGGCCTGCAGGCCGACTACGCCGGCGCCTCCGGCGACATCACCCTGACGGGCCAGGCCACCGTGACCCGCCAGATCTGCGGCCAGGCCTTCGACAACGTCCGCGGCGCCCGGATCATCTACCACGAGAAATCCGGCACCTACGAGGCGTTCGGCGGGCAGAACTCGGCCGCCGCCGGCGGCCGCGTGCGGTCCCTGGCCCAGCCCCAGTCCCGCATCGACCAGGCCATCGCCCAATGCAAGGCCAAGAAGGCGGGCCGGTCGTAATGCGCATGTCCTCGCACGATTCCCATCCCGCGCCGGCCGACGCCGCCCGCGCGTCCGGCAGCCTGCAGGCCGTCGGCCTGGGCAAGACCTTCGGGCGCCGGGCCGTCGTCCAGGACGTTTCCCTGTCGGTGGACAGCGGCGAGGTCGTCGGCCTGCTCGGCCCCAACGGCGCCGGCAAGACCACCAGCTTCTACATGATCGTGGGGCTGATCCCGGCCGACACGGGCCGCATCCTGATCGACCAGCACGAAGTCACCGGCATTCCCATGCACCGGCGCGCCCGGCTGGGCCTGTCCTACCTGCCCCAGGACGCCTCGGTCTTCCGCCGCCTGACGGTGGAACAGAACATCCGCGCGGTGCTGGAACTGCAGCGCGACCCCCAGGGCAACGCCCTGTCGGCCGCCGCCCTGGAAGAACGCCTGGAATCCCTGATCGACGAACTGCAGATCGAGCACATCCGCCGCAACATGGCGATCTCGCTGTCGGGCGGCGAGCGCCGCCGGGTGGAAATCGCCCGCGCCCTGGCCACCCACCCGCGCTTCATCCTGCTGGACGAGCCCTTCGCCGGGGTGGATCCGATCGCCGTGATCGAGATCCAGCGCATCGTGCAGTTCCTGAAGGGCCGCAACATCGGCGTGCTGATCACCGACCACAACGTGCGCGAAACCCTGGGGATCTGCGACCGCGCCTACATCATCAGCGAAGGCCGCGTCCTGACCAGCGGCCACCCGGCCGAGATCGTGGACAACGAGGCCGTGCGTCAGGTCTACCTGGGGAAAAATTTTCGGATGTGATCTGAGTATCCTACACCGAAAGCAGGCGCTTGATGTGGCGGATGCAATGGGTACACTGGACCTGTCATCGAACTGTCAGAAAAGGAGGTCCATCCCGTCCATCCCCGGTTCCATCCGGAACCCTCCCCGTCTTTCCGCAAGGAGTCTGCATATGAGCCTGACAATCACCGGTCGCAATCTGGAAATCACCCCGGCCATCCGCGAATACGTCCACACCAAGACGGCGCGCGTCCTGCGGCACTTCGATCAGGTCATCGACACTCAGGTCATGCTTTCGATCGAACCCCTCAAGCACACCGCCGAAATCACCATGCGCCTGCGTGGCAAGGACCTGCACTGCGAAGCCTCGGATGACAACCTGTATGCGGCCATCGATCTGCTGGTCGACAAGGCCGACCGCCAGGTCATCAAATACAAGACCAAGGCTCAGAACCACGTCCACGAACCCCCCAAGCGCCAGGAAATGACCGCCTGACGGCGCAGGGCGGGCCGATTCCATCGGCCCGAAACGACACATGGCCTCGAGACATCCGTCCGGGGCCATATTGTTTCCATTCCCCAGGCCTCCAGGCCCCAGAGGCACGCGGCGCGAGGACGGGGGCGCGGGTTCCTTAAATGGCCCATTTACCTATAATGGACGCCATGAATCTCACACCCCGCATCCTGCCGCCCGACAATATCGTCCTGGACCTGGCTGCCACCAGCAAGAAGCGCGCCTTCGAGCATGCCGGGCTGTTGTTCGAAAACCACCAGGGCGTCGCGCGCACGGCGGTCTTCCACAGCCTGCTGGCCCGCGAACGGCTGGGCTCGACCGCCCTGGGCCACGAGGTCGCCATCCCGCACGGACGCCTCAAGGACCTGCGCGAACCGCACGCCGCCTTCATCCGGCTGGCCGAACCCGTCCGCTTCGACGCCAACGACGGCCGCACCGCCCGCCTGCTGTTCTTCCTGCTGATCCCGGAAACCGCCACCCAGACCCATCTGGACCTGCTGGCCGGCATCGCCCGCCTGATGTCCGACGCCGGCGTCCGCCAGGCCCTGACGCACTCCACGGACCCCCAGGAAGTCCATCACCTGATCCTGACTGGCGCGAGCGCCCCGGCCCCTGAACATGCTGACCATCCAAGAGCTGATTCGTGACAACAACGAGAAGATCCCCTTCTCCTGGATCGCCGGCAAGGACGCCGCCGACCAGCGCCTGATTCCCGACACCAGCGGTGCCGCCGCCGACCTGATCGGCCACCTGAACCTGATCCACCCGAGCCGCATCCAGGTCTTCGGCGCGGAGGAAATGTCCTATTACCAGCGGATCGAGCCGCGCCGCCGCCTGCACCATCTGGACGATCTGGTGGCCGGGGGCGTGCCGGCCATCGTGCTGGCGGCCGGCACCCAGGTGCCCGACGACCTCCGGGAATACTGCCTGGCGCACGAGATCCCGCTGCTGACCACGCCCACCGACGCCGCCCTGCTGATCGACCTGCTGCGCATCTACCTGGGCAAGCGGATGGCGCCCAAGACCACGGTCCACGGCGTCTTCATGGACGTGCTGGGCCTGGGGGTCCTGATCACCGGGGAATCGGGGCTGGGCAAGAGCGAACTGGCCCTGGAACTGATTTCCCGGGGCCACGGCCTGGTGGCCGACGACGCCGTCGAACTTTCGCGCACCGCGCCGAACTTCGTCGAAGGCCAGTGCCCGCCCCTGTTGCAGAACCTGCTGGAAGTCCGCGGCCTGGGGCTGCTGGACATCCGCACGATCTTCGGCGAGACCTCGGTGCGGCGCAAGATGAAGATCAAGCTGATCGTCCACCTGGTGCGCCTGACGCCCGACAACTTCGAACGCCTGCCGACCCAGGACGAATACCAGGACATCCTGGGCATCCCGGTCCGCCGGGTGATGCTGCAGGTCGCGGCGGGCCGCAACCTGGCCGTGCTGGTCGAGGCCGCCGTGCGCAACACCATCCTCAGCCTGCGCGGCATCGACACCATGGGCGAATTCATCGAACGCCAGGCCCTGGCCATTATGGAAAATTCCCGGGAGACTCGGCCGTGACCGGGCCGCGATCGCCATGCTGAACATCGTCCTCATCACCGGGATCTCCGGCTCCGGCAAATCCGTGGCCCTGCGCATGCTGGAAGACACCGGCTACACCTGCATCGACAACCTGCCGGTGCGCTTCCTGCACGAATTCATCGCCAGCACCCAGGACAGCGGCCTGGAACGGATCGCGGTCGCCATCGACGTGCGCACGCCCGGCGACCTGGACGACCTGCCCGGCATCCTGACCAGCCTGCGCGCCATGGGCACGGCGCTGCACGTGATCTTCCTGGACGCCGACGACAACACCCTGATGCAGCGCTATTCCGAATCCCGGCGCCGCCACCCCCTGACCGACCGCCTGCGGCACGAGGGCCTGGACCCCTCGCTGCAGGACTGCATCCTCCGCGAACGGGAACTGCTGGCCCCGCTGCGCAACCAGGAACACGTCATCGACACGTCGGACCTGTCGCCGGGACAGCTGCGTGCCTGGGTGCGCGATCTGGTCCAGACGGACCGCCCCTCGGTGATCCTGACCTTCGAGTCCTTCGCCTACAAGCGCGGCGGGCCGCCCGACGCCGACCTGGTGTTCGACGTGCGCGGCCATCCCAATCCCTACTACGACGCGCAACTGCGCCCCCTGACGGGGCGCGACCCGCCCGTCTCCGCCTGGCTGGCCCAGTTCGGCAGCGTCGAAGCCATGATCGACGACATCGCCGCCTTCATCCGCAAATGGCTGCCTCTGTACATGCAGGACACGCGCAATTACCTGACGGTGGCCATCGGCTGCACCGGCGGTCAGCACCGCTCGGTCTACGTCACCGAACAGCTCGCCCGACGCTTCGCCGACCATTCCCCCCTGCTGGTGCGCCACCGCAACCCCAAGCTGCAGGAGTCCCGGCCATGATTGTTCTGGGCCGCCGGATCATCCTGGGCGTGCTGTGCGTCACGCTCGCCGCCCTGGCGGGCTGCGCCTCGCGCTCGGGCGGCTACTACAAGGACGACGGCCCCGGCCGCGACATCCCGGCCGACATCGCCGCCATTCCCGACGCCGTCCCGCGCATCGAGCGGCACGCCCCGGCCAATTTCCGCCCCTACGAAGTCTTCGGCGTGCGCTACATCCCCATCGCCGAGGACCAGCCCTACCGCCAGGAAGGCGTGGCCTCGTGGTACGGACGCAAGTTCCACGGCGAAAAGACCGCCAACGGCGAAACCTACGACATGTACGCCATGACGGCGGCGCATCCGACCCTGCCGATTCCCAGCTACGCGCGGGTGACCCGCGTGGGCACCAGCCGCTCGGTGGTCGTGCGCATCAACGACCGGGGGCCCTTCCATCCGGGACGCATCATCGACCTGTCCTACGTGGCCGCCGCCAAGCTGGGCCTGATCGGCCCCGGCAGCGGCCGCGTGGTCGTGCAGGCCATCACCAACGCCGACATCCGCGCCGGACGCTACCCGGCGTCGCCCCTGATGGCCTCGGCCCCGGCCGCTCCGCCGCCCCACGCGGCCCAGGCGCAGCCGGTCAGCCTGCCCGCCGAACCGCTCGCGCCGCTGGCGCCCCTGGCGCCCGTCCCTCCCGTC
>CBFGXR010000077.1:0-7843 GCA_965652675.1 uncultured Castellaniella sp. | reverse complement strand
GGTCGAGCTGCTGTCGCAGGTGCGCATCCCCGATCCCGAACGCCGCCTGGCCGCGTATCCCTTCGAGCTCTCTGGCGGTACCTGCCAGCGCGTCATGATCGCCCTGGCGCTGGCGTGCCGGCCGGTCTGACCGGCCGTCCGCCGCCGGGCTTCAGTCCATGCCCGGCACGGTATTGGAGAAGCCGCAGTCCACGTGCAGGATTTCGCCGGTGATGCCGCTGGCCAGGTCCGACAGCAGGAAGGACGCGGCGTTGCCGACGTCCTCGATGGTGACGTTGCGGCCCAGCGGGGACTGGGATTCGACGTACTTCAGCATGTTGGAGAAGTCGCGGATGCCGCTGGCCGCCAGGGTCTTGATCGGACCGGCGGAAATGCCGTTGGCGCGCAGGCCCTTGCGGCCCATGGAGCGGGCCAGGTAGCGCACGCTGGCTTCCAGGGACGCCTTGGCCAGGCCCATCATGTTGTAGTTGGGGATGGCCTTTTCCACACCCAGGAAGCTCAGGGTCAGAACCGAGCCGTTGCGGCCTTCCAGCATGGGCAGGGCGGCCTTGGCCAGGGCGGGGAAGCTGTAGGCGGAAATGTCGTGGGCGACGCGGAAGTTCTCGCGCGTCATGCCGTCCAGGAAATCGCCTTCCAGGGCGTCGCGCGGCGCGAAGCCGATGGAATGCACCAGGCCGTCCAGACCGTCCCAGTGCTCGCGCAGGGAGGTGAAGGTGGCCTCGATCTGGGCGTCGTCGGCGACGTCGCAGGGGATGACGATGTTGCTGCCGAGTTCTTCGGCGAAGCCGCGCACCCGGCCCTCGAAGCGTTCGCCGACGTAGGTGAGGGCCAGTTCGGCGCCCTGGGCGCGGCAGGCGTGTGCGATGCCGTAGGCGATGGATCGGTTCGAGAGGACGCCGGTGATCAGGATGCGTTTGCCGTTCAGAAAGCCCATGGTGTGTCCTATGAAAATTTACCCTTGTATGTCCGTGCCCGGGACGCGCAGGCGCTGGCCGGTGGACAGGGAGGAGCTCTTCAGGTTGTTGAGTTTGCGCAGGGCGTCCACCGAGGTGTTGTAGCGCCGCGCCAGTGAATACAGGGTGTCGCCCTGGCGGATCGTGTGGGTGCGGACGCTGGGCTTGGGCCGCAGGTCCGGAGTGCCCAGCCGGGCCGATGCCTGGGTCGGAGCCCCGGTCCGCCGGACGGCCGGGGCGGTCCCGGCCGGTTCCGTGGCGGTGGCCTGGTAGGACGCCAGCCTGAGGCCGCCCGAGGGGGCTTCCCGGGCGGGGATCAGCAGGGTGGCGACGGTCGCGCGAGTCTGCTTCGATCCCAGCTGGTTGGCCTGACGCAGCTGGTCCAGGGTGATGCCGTGTTCCTTGGCGATGCCGGCCAGGGCCTGGCCCTTTTTCGGGTGGACGATCTGCCAGGACGACAGGCGGCCCGTGTAGGATTCCAGGTTTTCGTTGAAGACGCCGACCTTGTCCAGCGGCAGGTGCAGGGCCGGATTGTGCGCGGCCAGGATGACGGGCCGGTTGTACGAGGGGTTCAGCGCCTGGAAGTCTTCCAGCGGCATTTCCGCCAGGGCCGCGGCCACGGCGATGTCCATGTCGCGCGATTTGTGCACCGTGGTGAAGTAGGGGGCGTTGCTGACGTTGGGCAGGGTGATGCCGAATTTTTCCGGGCGGGCGATGATGTTCTTGATGGCCTGGAGCTTGGGCACGTAGTTGCGGGTTTCGTCGGGCATGTCCAGGGCGGTGTAGCCGGTGGGCTTGCCGGCGTCGGCGGCCTTGTCCATGGCGCGCTTCACGGCGCCTTCGCCCCAGTTGTACGAGGCCAGCGCCAGATACCAGTCGCCCTGGAAATCGTACAGATAGCTCAGGTAGTCCAGCGCCGCCTGGGTGGACGCCACCGGATCGCGCCGCTGGTCGCGCCACCAGTCCTGTGCCAGCTTGTAGTGCTGCCCGGTGCTGGGGATGAACTGCCACAGGCCGGAGGCCTGGGACCGCGACAGGGCGTTGGGGTTGTAGGCCGATTCGACGAAGGGCAGGAGGGCCAGTTCGGTGGGCAGGCCGCGCCGGTTGAGCTCGTCGACGATGTAGTACAGGTACTTGCCGGCCCGCTGGCTCATGAGCAGCACCGACTGCGGGTGCGAGGCGTAGTAGTCCGTCCAGTAGTCGACCCGCTCGTTGCGCAGGTTGGGGATGGCGAAGCCGCGCCGGATGCGGTCCCACATGTCGCGGGGCGGGTGGGTCAGGTCGACGGTGCGCGAGGTGTCTTCCGCCACATAGGCCTGGCGCTGATCGGCCGATTGGTGGCGGGTGGCACAGCCGGCCAGCGCTACCAGGATCAGCGGCAGGAATAGTCGCAGGATTTTCATGGGTGGATCATCGGGGGGGGGATTTGAGGCGCGAATTTCCCGATTTTACCCAAGGAATCACATGTTTGTGCAAAGGACTTGAGAAAGGGCCGGAATTGCCGGCGCCGGACCGGCGTCCTACCGGAAGTCGTTTTTCCATTGCCGCAGGGCGGCGAAGACCGATTGAGGCGTGTCCAGGGGCGTCCGGGCATGCCGGCCGGCCGCCGCGCGCACGTCGTCGCGGCCGGCGCGCAGGAAGGGGTTGGTTTCCAGTTCCAGGCCGATCGTGGACGGCACGGTGGGCAGGCCCCGGGCCCGCAGCCGCGCCACGTCCTGGGCGCGCGCCCGCAGGGCGGCGTTGTCGGGTTCGACCTGCTGCGCCCAGCGGATGTTGGACGCCGTGTATTCGTGCGCGCAGCACACCAGCGTGTCCGGCGGCAGTCGGGCGAGCTTGTCCAGCGAGTCGAGCATCTGGGCGGGCGTGCCTTCGAACAGTCGCCCGCAGCCGGCGGCGAACAGCGTGTCGCCGCAGAAGACCGCCGGCCGGCCGGGATCCAGCGGCCCGGCGTAGGCGATGTGGCCCGCCGTATGGCCCGGGATGTCCAGCACCTGGAACCGCAGCCCCGTGCCTGGCAGGTCCACGATGTCGCCTTCGGACAGGGGCACGTCGCAGACCGGGATGTTTTCGCCGCGCGGCCCGTAGACGCGCGCCCCGGTTCGCTGTTGTAATGCACGCACCCCGCCGACGTGGTCGCCGTGATGGTGCGTGATCAGGATGGCTTCCAGGGTCGGGCCGTCGCGCAGCAGGGCTTCGACGGGGCCGGGTTCTCCGGGGTCCACGACGAAGGCGTGGCCGTTTTTCTGTACCATCCAGATATAGTTGTCCGACAGGGCGGGGATGGGCGTCAGGACGGCCTGGACGGAAACGGACGGGTTCATGGCAAGGGAGTCAGGGTGGCACCGCAGCGCGAAATGCCGATCGAATTGGCCGAATGGCTGGAAACCCCGGCGGGGCGGTACGTGCGCGCCTGGGAACAGCGCCAGGTCGATGCCATGGTCGGCAATGCGTTCGGTTATCATGCCATACAAATCGGGCTGCCGCACTGGAACCTCCTGCAGGCCAACCGCATCCCCTACAAGGCCTGGGCGCACAGCCCCAGCGCGCCGTTCGGCACGCGGGCCGGCCGCCTGATTTGCGAACCCGAACAACTGCCCCTCGACACGCAGAGCATCGATCTGGTGGTCATGCCGCACACCCTGGAATGGTGCGCGGATCCGCACCAGGCGCTGCGCGAGGTCGAGCGCGTCCTGATGCCCGAAGGCCGGGTGGTCCTGACCGGCTTCAATCCCTACAGCCTGTGGGGGCTGCGGGAATCCCTGCCGGGTTTGGATCTGCGCCTGCCGGTGCCGGTGCCGTCCCAGGTCTCCCCGGCGCGCCTGAAGGACTGGTTCAAGTTGCTGTCCTTCGATCTGGACCGGGGCCGTTTCGGCTGCTATGCGCCCCTGTGCGCGACCCAGGCCTGGCTGCATCGCTGGCGCTTCATGGAACATGCCGGCGACCGCTGGTGGCCGGCCGGCGGCGCCGTGTACGCGATCGCGGCGGTCAAGCGGGTGTCGGGCATGCGGCTGATCGGGCCGGCCTGGCGCCAGTCGCGGCGCCGCCGCATGCGCCGCGGCGCCGTGGCGCCCGTCGCCAATCGAATCAACGAGGACATCAATGGCTGAACCCAGAGTGGATGCCTGGACGGACGGCGCCTGCAAGGGCAACCCCGGCCCGGGCGGGTGGGGCGTGCTGCTGCGCCAGGGCCCGCATGAAAAATCCCTGCACGGCGGCGAGCCGGCCACGACCAACAACCGCATGGAACTGATGGCGGTGATCCGGGCGCTGCAGGCGCTCAAGCGGCGTTGCATCATCACGGTGCACACGGACTCTTCCTATGTGATGAAAGGCATGTCCGAATGGCTGCCCGCCTGGAAACAGCGCGGCTGGCGGACGGCCGACAAAAAGCCGGTGAAGAATGCCGACCTGTGGCAGACCCTGGACGAACTGGCCGCCGGCCATGAATTACACTGGCGGTGGGTCAAGGGCCATGCCGGCGACCCCGGCAACGAGCGGGCGGACGCCCTGGCCAATCTGGGCGTCGAGGACCCGCAAGGCACCCGCGCCTCCTGAATCCCGCCATGCGCCGGCCCGTCGGGCCGGCAAGGAAACCCATGCGTCAAATCATTCTGGATACCGAAACCACGGGCCTGGAGCCCGAGCAGGGCCACCGCGTGGTGGAACTGGCCTGCGTCGAGATCCTCAACCGGCGGGTCACCGACCGCCACCTGCACCTGTACCTGAACCCGGACCGCGACAGCGATCCCGAGGCCCTGCAGGTCCACGGGCTGACGACCGAATTCCTGTCCGGCCATCCGCGCTTCCCGGAAGTCGCGCAGCAACTGGTGGATTTCGTGCGCGACGCCGAGGTCATCATCCACAACGCGGCCTTCGACGTGAAGTTCCTGAACGCCGAACTGCGCCGCGCCAAGCTGTCGCCGTTCACCGACTATTGCGCCAAGATCACCGATTCGCTGATGGTGGCGCGCGAAATGTTCCCGGGCAAGCGCAACAACCTGGACGCGCTGTGCGAACGCCTCGGCATTTCCAACGCGCACCGGACCCTGCACGGCGCCTTGCTGGACTCGGAATTGCTGGGCGAGGTCTGGCTGGCCATGACGCGCGGCCAGGACTCCCTGCTGGCCGAAGCCCCCGACGAAGCGGCCGGCGGTTCCGGGGCCGGCGCGGCCGGCGCCCGGGGGCGTTTCGATGCCTCGGGCCTGCCGGTCATCCAGGTCGATGCCCAGGCCCTGCAGGCTCATGAAGCCTATCTGGACGGCCTGGACAAGGCCGGGGGCAAGCCGTGCCTGTGGCGCCGGATCGACAATCCCGCCGGCGCGGACGAGGGTGCGGGATAAAGCGCCGCCCTGCGGCATCCGTGAAAACCATGTATAATTGCCGTCTTTCCAGTCGGCTGGTCCCGCGCGTTTCGCGCAGTTCCCGATCAGCCCGATTGGGCGGTTAGCTCAGTGGTAGAGCACTGCCTTCACACGGCAGGGGTCACTGGTTCGAACCCAGTACCGCCCACCATCTCCCTATCCCGTCTCCACCCGATTCTTGCCCGCGTGCTTGGCCACGTACAGGGCGGCGTCCGCGCGTTCCAGCAGATGCTTCCGGGCCTGATCGAAGTGCGTGTTCGGGGCGGGGCCGATTTCCATGCTCGCCACGCCGACGCTGACCGTGACGCGCCGTTCGTGCGCCGAGAACGGGTGCGCCAGGGCCATGTCGTGCACCGCGGCGCGGATGGCCTGCGCCAGGGCCAGGGCCTGGCCGGCGCCGGTGTCCGGCAGCAGCACCATGAATTCCTCGCCGCCGAAGCGGGCCACCAGGTCGGTCGCGCGGGCCGCCACCGATGAAATCGCCTCCGCGACGCGTTGCAGGCATTGGTCGCCGGTGATGTGGCCGTAATGGTCGTTGTAGCGCTTGAAGTCGTCGACGTCGATCATCAGCACCGACAGAGGCTGGCCGTGGCGGATCGCGCGGTGCCAGTCTTCCCGGAGCCGTTCGTCCAGCGCCAGCCGGTTGGCGACCTGGGTCAGGGGGTCGCGGCGCACCTGCTGCTCCAGCAGGCGCTTGAGCGCGCGTTCGCGGCGCCAGGCCTTGTGCTGCATGTAGGCCAGGACCAGCCACACGCACAGCAGCCCGGCCGCGATCGGCGCGGCGATGCGCAGCAGTTCCCGCCAGCGGCTGGTCAGCGCTTCCCGCGCATCGATCTTGGAGACCAGGTACCAGGGAGAGCCGGTCATGGACGAGGCCATGGCGATGACGGGCTGGTCGCGGTAATCGAGCGCGTAGAACAGGCCCCGCATGCCGGTGACGGCCCGGACCATCGGGTCGTCCTTGCGGGTCAGCGGGATGCGCAGGTTCGGCGCCGCATCGGGCCGGTCGCGCAGCGGACTCAGCACCCGGACCTGGCCGTCCTCGCGCATGACGAGGGCGGATTCCGCCGTGCTGCTGGCCGAGGGCCATTTCTCGAGCAGGGGATAGAGCGAGGCCCGCACGTCCATGGCCATCCAGACGGCCGCGATCGGCTCGTCATTGAAGTAGACCGGCGCCAGCAGGCTGAAAAAGGGGAAGGCGAACACCGGATCCTGCCGGGGCTCGACCGTCGTGGGCTGGGCCTGGGCCAGGGACCGGCGCAATGCGTCGGATTCGGCGGGGGGCAGGCGCCCCGGGGCGTTGCCTTCCGGGGTCAGCAGGATGGCGCCGTCGGCGTCGACCAGATAGACGGCGTCGTAGCCGGCCTGTTCGCGCAGCAGGCGCAGCCTGCCCCGGATCAGATCGCGCAGCGTCGGCGCGTCGGGCAGGTCCGCCGAGGCGGCCAGGCGCCATTGGGCCACGATGCGGCTGAACGGCACGTCGCCCATGATCGTCTGCGCGTCGGCCAGCCGGGATTCCCGCCAGGTCCTCAGGTTCTGCAGCTGCAGCCGGTTGACCAGCTGCAGTTCGCGTTCGGCCAGATGCTGATGGCGTTCCTTGATGTCCTGGTAGATCAGGCAGCCGCCCAGGATCAGCAGCAGGCCGGATCCGAGCACCATCAGCAGGGCTGACCGCAGCCAGGGGTTCAAGTTATCATGAGCCATCTTCATGTCTGGCGACCCGTTTCCAGGCTGGAATCCCGATCTTCCCACCCGTACGGCGCGGTTGCGTCGGCGGCGACCCCCGCATCTTACCGCAAACCTCCGTAACATTTGATGGTTGAAGCACCTGGATCCAGCCGAGGAACCTCGAAGTGATTTCCCGTCGCACGCTCCTTTCCTTGCCGTTCGTGGCCGCCGCGGCCTCCGGGGTTCCATTGCGATCCTGGGCGGGGCCCCGGGACCGGTCCCTCGTGATCTGCCTGTCGCTGCGGCCCGAGAGCCTGGATCCGACCTCGGTGGCCCCGGCCGCCGTCGGCGAGGTGGTGCACGGCAATGTCTTCGAAGGCCTGACCCGCATCGAGGAAAACGGCAAGGCCACGCCCCTGCTGGCCCTGGACTGGGCCGTGTCCGACGACCATCTGCGCTACCGCTTCCGGTTGCGGCCGGACATCCGGTTCCAGGACGGAGCGCCGCTGGACGCGGCGGTCGTCGCCTACAGCCTGAAGCGGGCGCAATCCCTGGGCCATGCGAACAAGCTGTCCGCGACGCTGGCCAATATCGAGGCCATCCGGACGCCGGATGCGCGGACGGTCGAACTGGTGCTGCGGCATGCCGATCCGTTCCTGCCTTTCCGGCTGGGCGAGCCGCCGGCCGTCATCCTGCATCCGGACAGCGCCGGCCGCGCCTCGCAGACGCCCGTCGTCACCGGTCCCTACCGGTTGACGCGGCGGCCGGACGGCGACATCGACCTGCGGCGGTGGGACGGATTCCGCGATCCCGCATCGATCCGGATCGATGCGGCGACCTTCCGTTTCATCCCCCATCCCG
>CBFGXR010000076.1:0-7849 GCA_965652675.1 uncultured Castellaniella sp. | reverse complement strand
GCCGCGAGCTGGCCGTGCTTGCACGACCCGACGTGCTGCTGGCCATGGGCACCACCGTGCTGGGGGCGGGCGCGATGTTCACCCTCTATACCTATGTAGCACCGATACTGGCCGAGCTCACCCACGCCGGCCCGGACTTCGTGGCGCTGGCCCTGGTGCTGATCGGTCTCGGCTTCACGCTGGGCAACAGCCTGGGCGGCCGGCTGGCCGACTGGTCGCTGGACGGCGCGGCCAAGCTCATCCTCGCGGCACTCGCCGTCGTCATGGCGCTGCTGCCGATGCTGCTGACCACCCATGCCGGCGCGGCCATCGGCCTTGTGGTCTGGGGCGCCACGGCCTTCGGCATCGTGCCGCCGGTGCAAATGCGCGTCATGCGGGCGGCCGCTCAGGCGCCGGGCCTGGCTTCGTCGGTCAACGTGGGGGCGTTCAACCTCGGCAACGCGCTCGGCGCCGCCCTGGGCGGCGCCGTCATCGGTCAGGGACCGGGCTATGCCGCCGTGCCCCTGGCGGGCGCGGCGCTTGCCGCTGGCGGGCTGGGACTGGTCTGGCTCGGCGGCATCCAGCGCCGCCCGGCGACGCAAGGCGCCTGAAATTCCGCTGCTTTTCCAACCTCTGCCCCTTCATCAAGGAGTTTTCATGAGCATCCCCCGCTTCGGAGCCGGCACCTTCCGCCTGACCGGCCAGACGGCAATCGACTCGGTGCGCAACGCCCTGGACGTGGGCTACCGCGCCGTGGACACCGCGCAGATCTACGGCAACGAAGCCGACGTTGGCCAGGCCATCGCCGAAAGCGGCGTACCGCGCGCCGACCTGTTCGTGACCACCAAGGTCTGGACGGAGCACTACGCCAAAACCAGGCTCGTGCCCAGCCTGCGTGAAAGTCTGGAGAAACTGCGCGCCGACTACGTGGACCTGACGCTGATCCACTGGCCAGCGCCGGGCAACGGCGTGGCACTGGCCGAAACCCTGGAGGCCCTGGCCGAGGCCAAATCCCTGGGACTGACCCGCGCGATCGGCGTCTCCAACTTCAACATCGACCTGACGCGGCAGGCTGTCGCCGCGGTCGGCCGAGGCGAGATCGCCACCAACCAGATCGAACTGAGCCCCTATCTGCAAAACCACCGACTGGCCGATTTCTTGAAGGAACAGGGCATCGCCGTGACCTCGTACATGACGCTGGCCTACGGCAAGGCGCCTGAAATTCCGCTGCTCTTCCAACCTCTGCCCCTTCATCAAGGAGTTTTCATGAGCATCCCCCGCTTCGGAGCCGGCACCTTCCGCCTGACCGGCCAGACGGCAATCGACTCGGTGCGCAACGCCCTGGACGTGGGCTACCGCGCCGTGGACACCGCGCAGATCTACGGCAACGAAGCCGACGTTGGCCAGGCCATCGCCGAAAGCGGCGTACCGCGCGCCGACCTGTTCGTGACCACCAAGGTCTGGACGGAGCACTACGCCAAAACCAGGCTCGTGCCCAGCCTGCGTGAAAGTCTGGAGAAACTGCGCGCCGACTACGTGGACCTGACGCTGATCCACTGGCCAGCGCCGGGCAACGGCGTGGCACTGGCCGAAACCCTGGAGGCCCTGGCCGAGGCCAAATCCCTGGGACTGACCCGCGCGATCGGCGTCTCCAACTTCAACATCGACCTGACGCGGCAGGCTGTCGCCGCGGTCGGCCGAGGCGAGATCGCCACCAACCAGATCGAACTGAGCCCCTATCTGCAAAACCACCGACTGGCCGATTTCTTGAAGGAACAGGGCATCGCCGTGACCTCGTACATGACGCTGGCCTACGGCAAGGTGCTGAAGGACCCGGTGCTGGCCGACATCGCGCGCAAGCACCAGGCGACTGTCGCCCAGGTGGCGCTGGCCTGGGCGCTGCGGCAGGGCTATTCGGTCATCCCGTCCTCGACCCGGCGCGAGAACCTGGTGAGCAATCTGCTGGCCCTCGACCTGGGGCTGGACGTCGACGACATGGCGCGGATCGCCACGCTGGAACGCAACGGCCGCGAGGTCAGCCCCGAGGGTCTGGCCCCCGTCTGGGACTGAGGCCGTACGGTCTGGAGCCGCGTCATGCCACGTCGGCCGGCTCCGCGATCACGACACGCGGGGCAGCGCGCCGTATTCGATCACCATGCGGCGCGTGCCCGGGTCGTCGGCGTCGTCCACGTAGACGCGCATGCCCATGCCGATGGCGGTCTCGGTGACGGCCACCATCATCTGCACGCCGCCCGGGCTGGCCAGCAGTTCGCGCACGAAATTCCCGCCCAGCTTCACATAGGTGAAATCGACCTCGTGGATCTGGCGCAGGGCGTCGGGCTGCTGGTCCAGGCCGCGCAGCCCGACGTGCAGGCCGGCCTCGATGACGCCCCGGGCGAAGGCCCGGAAGGCTTCCAGGTGGCGGCTCAGGCCGTAGGCGTCCAGTTCCACCGCCAGGCGGTGCAGCAGTTCAGGATCGGCATTGCCGCAGATCTGGCGGATTTCCTCGAGGTACTGCGCGTCCAGGATCGAGGCGATCGACATGCGGATGACCAGGACGCCGTCGTGCTCGCCCAGCCAGTTCAGCGCCAGGCACAGCGCGCGCATGTCACAGGCCGGGGACAGGCCCAGGCGCGCGCCCGCCGGCATGAACAGGAAGCCCGACATGACCGGCTGGTCGGGATCGTCCTCCTGCAGCGCCAGCGCGGCCTCGTGGCGGTCGGCGATGTCGTCGCCCTCGTACTGGACACGGCGCACGTCCAGCGACAGGCGGTCATGATCCAGGGCCTGAGTGATCAGGGTGCGCCAGGAGGCCTCTCCCATCAGCAGATCACCGTCCTCGTGGTCGGCGTAGGACAGGAATTCGATTTCCTCGTGGCCGGCGCTTTCGGCGCACATCAGGGCCTGATCCAGGCGCGTCAGGACTTCCTTGGTCGTGCACTGCACGGTGTAGTCCGTCAGGGCATAGGCCCAGCGCGACAGATTGTGGCTGTCGAGCTTGACCCGCAAGGTTTCGAGCAGTTCGCGCAGCCGCTGCACGGGGCGCATGACCTCGGGGCCGCCCCCCACGGGGAACAGCACCACGAAATCGCTGCCGGTCAGCCGCGCGGGCAAGGCGCGCGTTTCCGGGTTTTCGTTCAGCAGTTCGATGATGCGCCGCCCCAGCAGCCGCAGCCAGTCGTCCAGTTCCTGGCGTTCAGTCTGGTTCTGCAGGCGCGCCATGTCGCGGCTGCGCACCAGCAGCACGTAGCCGCTGACCGCGCCCTGGCGGGAATCGTCGCGCAGCATGCGCTTGAGTTCGTTGAGGAAATAGCTGCGGTTGGCCAGGCCGGTGACCGGATCGCGGTTGAGTTCGATTTCCAGCCGCTCGATGCGCGCCATCTGCTCGTCCATCGTGGGCGCGATGCGTTCCCGGACGTCGTCCATCAGTTCGGCGTCCTCGACCGGCTCGGTGCGCTTGATCTTGATTTCGGGCGCGTCGACCACCGCGGCGGCGGCCAGTTCGCGCCGTACCCGGTTCACCAGCGCGACGACGAACAGGGCCCAGAAGGCCGCCAGTCCCAGCGCCAGCCACGTCCATTGCAGGACGTGCGTCCAGAGCGCGTCGCGGGCGGGCGCGGGATCCAGGGTCAGCCGCAGCGCACCGACGCCGGCCACCTGCCGGGAAGCCTGGTGAGGCTGGAGATCGGCCAGGGCGGTGAACCAGTCCGGGGCATCCCCGGTGGAGCGCCCGGGGCGGCGGGACTGGAAGACGGGGGCCGTCGCGTCGTCCGGCGTCAGCGCCAGGTCGGAAAAGCGCCCCTGCTGAAAGGCCGCGTCCAGCACCCGCGCACGGGCGGCGGCGTCGGGCTGGGCCCCGACCAGCAGGGCCAGCGTGGCGGCGGCGTTTTCGCCGTCGGTCTGCAGTTGGGCGTCGAGCCGGCGTTCCATCAGGCTGGTGCCCATCGCCAGCATGCCCACGAGGATGCAGGCGATGACCAGGGACGAAATCACCAGCAGCTGTCGCACGGAAGCCATCGCGCACCCTCTAGACCAGAAACGAATCTTTGAAAGTGTATCCTGGACGCAGCATTTCCCCAAGAAACAATCTCAGGCGCACAGCTGCCTCCCCCCGATTCTAGGGGGTAACACGGATACCTAATCCGGGCAGATTGTGTATAGTTTTAAAACAAACGTTTGAATTAATTCATGGCCACCTCCCGCTCCGCCCTTACCCGCGATGCCATTCTCGATGCCGCCGAACGCCTGTTCGCCGAGCACGGGCACGACAACACGTCCATGCGCCAGATCACCCAGGCGGCGCAGGTGAACCTGTCCGCCGTGAACTATCACTTCGGCTCCAAGGACGCCCTGGTCGAAGCCGTGTTCCAGCGCCGCCTGGACGCGCTCAACGACGAACGCCTGAACATTCTGGACGCCCTCGAGTCCAAGGCCGGCGGCCAGCCGCTCAAACCCTCTGCCATCGTCGAGGCCTATTTCGGCCCCCTGGTGCGCCACGCCTGCAGCGCCGGCGCCGAACGGCGCGCCTTCATGCCGCTGCAATCCAGCACCATGTCCGACCCGAACGGCGCCATCAGCGCCCTGTTCGCCGCCGAACGCTCGGCGGTCGCGCACCGCTTCACCCGCGCCCTGCTGGCCTCGCTGCCCGGCGTGCCGGAAGCCGAGATCGTCTGGCGGTTCCACTTCATGCTGGGCGCCACGGCCTACGCCATCATGGGGGCCGAAAGCTCCAGCCGCGCCATGAACCTGCCCGGCGACACCAACAACATCGACGCCCAGGCCCTGCTCGGCCGCCTGATGGCCTTCCTGCTGGGCGGCCTGCGCGCCCCGCTGTCGGCCGGCGCGCCACTCCCGGGAGCCCCGACATGACGTTCCTGCTGATCATCCTCATCCTGCTGCTGGCGGCCGCCGCCTTCGTGCTGTCCAGCCGCGATCTGCGCGTCCGGCATCTCAGCCGCCCCCTGTATCGAACCTTCCGCCGCATCCTGCCGCGCATGTCGGACACCGAGCGCGAGGCCCTGGAAGCGGGCACCGTCTGGTGGGACGGGGCGCTCTTCCGAGGCCGCCCCAGCGCCCGCGCCCTGCACGCCATCCCCGCCCCGCGCCTGACCGAGGCCGAACAATCCTTCCTGGACAATGAAGTCGAAACCGTCTGCGCGATGGTCGACGACTGGCGGGTCACCCGCCAGGACCTGGACATCCCCGCCGAGGCCTGGGACTACATCAAGACCCATCGCTTCTTCGGCATGATCATCCCGCAGGCCTACGGCGGCCTGGGCTTCTCGGCGCTGGCGCATTCCGCCGTGGTCGCCAAGCTGTCCACCCGCTGCTCCGCGCTGTCGGTCACCGTCATGGTGCCCAATTCCCTGGGACCGGCCGAACTGCTGCTGCACTACGGCACCGACGAGCAAAAGAACCACTACCTGCCGCGCCTGGCGCGCGGCGAGGACATCCCGGCCTTCGCCCTGACCAGCCCCTGGGCCGGATCGGACGCGGCCGCCATCCCCGACCACGGCATCGTGTGCAAGGGCGAATGGCAGGGCCGCGAAGTCCTGGGCATGCGCGTCACCTGGGACAAGCGCTACATCACCCTGGGACCCGTCTGCACGATCCTGGGCCTGGCCTTCCGCCTGTACGATCCCGACGGCCTGCTGGGCGACACGCCCGACCTGGGCATCACCTGCGCCCTGGTGCCGGCCGACCACCCCGGCGTGGAAATCGGCCACCGCCATTTCCCGCTGGACGCCATGTTCATGAACGGCCCCACGCGCGGGCAGGACGTGTTCATGCCGCTGGACTTCATCATCGGCGGACCGGCCCTGGCCGGTCAGGGCTGGCGCATGCTGATGGAATGCCTGGCGGCGGGACGCTCGATCTCGCTGCCCTCGTCCTATACCGGCATGGCCAAGCTCACCGCGCGCGCCGTGGGCGCCTACACGGTGGTGCGCGACCAGTTCCGCACCCGCATCCACAAGTTCGAAGGCATCGCCGAGGCCCTGGCGCGCATCGGCGGCCACACCTATCTGATGGACGCGGCCCGCGTCATGACGGCCGGCGCCGTGGACCTGGGCGAAAAGCCCGCCGTGGTCTCGGCCATCGTCAAATATCACGTCACCGAACGCGGCCGCATCGTGGTCAACGACGGCATGGACATCATCGGCGGCAAGGGCATCTGCCTGGGCCCGCAGAACTTCCTGGGCCGCGCCTACCAGCAGATCCCGGTCGGCATCACGGTCGAGGGCGCCAACATCCTGACGCGCAGCCTGATCATCTTCGGCCAGGGCGCGATCCGCTGCCATCCCCACGTGCTGGACGAAATGCGCGCCGCCCAGGCCGCCGACCCCGAACAGGGGCTGCGGGACTTCGACCGCGCCTTCTGGGGCCACGCGCGCCACACCACGCTCAATACGCTGCGCGCCATCGGCCACGGCTTCACGAACGCGCTGCTGGCCCGCCCCGACACGGCCGTCGCGCCTGAAATGGCCCGCTACTACCGGCAGCTGACGCGCTTTTCGGCGGCCTTCGCCACGCTGGCCGACGTCTCCATGCTGACGCTGGGCGGCGCGCTGAAACGGCGCGAATCGATCTCCGCCCGCCTGGGCGACATCCTGTCGCAGCTCTACCTGATCTCCGCCACGCTGAAACGCTACCAGGACGAGGGCCGCCAGGCCGCCGACGCGCCGCTGGCGCACTGGGCCGTCCAGGACGCGTTCTGCCGCGCCCAGGACGCTTTCGCCGGCGTGCTGGCCAATTTCCCCAACCGCCCCCTGGCCTGGACCCTGCGCGCGCTGCTGTTCCCCTGGGGCCGGCCGTTCGCCGCGCCGTCCGACGCGCTCGCCATGGCCGTGGCCGACGCGATCAGCCAGCCCGGCGGCGCGCGCGACCGCCTGACGCAAGGCACCTACGTCCCCCGGGATCCGGCCGAACCCGTCGGCGCCATCGAGGCCGCCTTCGCCGCCGTGCTGGACACCCAGGCCATCGAGGCCCGCATGCGCGAATTCGAAAAGGCCGGCCGCGTGCCCGCCGCCGACCCGCGCGCCAACGTGCGCGACATGGCCGAAGCCGTCCACGCGGCCGGCGGCATCACCGACGACGAACTGGACCGCATCCGCGCGCGCAACGCGCTGCGCGACCGCGTGATCGCCGTCGACGAGTTCGCCCCGGACCTGCGGGGTCCGTCGCGGACCGAATCCGAAGGAGCGCGATCCTGATGGCCTTCGAACCCGTCTACATCCTCGACGGGGCGCGCAGCCCCTTCCTCAAGGCCCGCAACGCGCCGGGCCCGTTCTCCGCGTCCGACCTGGCCGTGCAGACGGGCCGCGAACTGCTGCTGCGCCAGCCCTTCGCGCCCACGGAACTGGACGAGGTCGTGATCGGCTGCGCGGCACCCTCGGCCGACGAGACCAACATCGGCCGGGTGATCGCCCTGCGCCTGGGCTGCGGCGACCGCGTACCCGGCTGGACGGTGATGCGCAACTGCGCCTCCGGCATGCAGGCGCTGGACTCCGCCGCCATGGGCCTGCAGACCGGCCGCCACGACCTGGTCCTGGCCGGCGGCGTGGACGCGCTGTCGCGCGCGCCGCTGCTGTTCCCCGACGAAATGGTCCACTGGCTGGCCCAGTGGAACCAGGCCCGCACCCTGGCGCAGCGCCTGCCGCTGCTGCGGCGCTTCCGCCCCGCGTATTTCAAGCCGGTGATCGGCCTGCTGAAAGGCCTGAGCGACCCGGTGATCGGCCTGTCCATGGGCCAGACCGCCGAAAACCTGGTCCACCGCTTCGGCCTGACGCGCGCCCAGCTCGACGCCTATTCGGCGCAGAGCCATGCCCGCGCCCTGGCCGCGCGCGACCGGGGAGCCTTCGGCGAAATCGTG
>CBFGXR010000075.1:0-7861 GCA_965652675.1 uncultured Castellaniella sp. | reverse complement strand
GTCCGCGTCGGTCATGATGATGATGCGGTGGTAGCGCAGTTTGTCGATGTTGAAGTCCGGCCCGATGCTGGTGCCCAGGGCGGTGATCAGGGTGGTGATCTGTTCGCTGGACAGCAGCCGGTCGAAGCGCGCCTTTTCGACGTTCAGGACCTTGCCGCGCAGCGGCAGGATGGCCTGGAACTTGCGGTCGCGGCCCTGCTTGGCGGAACCGCCGGCCGAGTCACCCTCCACGATGTAGATTTCGCACAGGGCGGGGTCCTTTTCCTGGCAGTCGGCCAGCTTGCCGGGCAGGCCGGCGCCTTCCAGGACGCTCTTGCGGCGGGTCATTTCGCGCGCCTTGCGGGCGGCCTCGCGGGCGCGGGCGGCCTCGACGATCTTGGCGCACAGGGCCCGGGCATCGTTGGGATTTTCGAGCAGCCAGGTTTCCAGGGTGCGGGCGACGGCTTCCTCGACCGCCGGGCGGACTTCGCTGGAAACGAGCTTGTCCTTGGTCTGGCTGCTGAACTTGGGTTCGGGGACTTTGACCGACAGCACGCAGGCCAGGCCTTCGCGCATGTCGTCGCCGGTGGTGTCGACCTTGGCCTTCTTGGCCAGTTCGTTGTCGGTGATGTATTTGTTCAGCACCCGGGTCATGGCGGCGCGCAGGCCGGTCAGGTGGGTGCCGCCGTCGCGTTGCGGGATGTTGTTGGTGAAGCACAGCACGGTTTCGGCGTAGCTGTCGTTCCACTGCATGGCGACCTCGACGCCCACGCGCACGCCGCCGGCCTCGGATTCGGTCGTCACGGCGAAGACGTTGTCGTGCAGGACGGTCTTGGCGCGGTTGATGTACTGGACGAAGCCCTTGACCCCGCCCAGGAAGGCCAGGTTTTCGTCCTGGCCGGTGCGTTCGTCCACCAGGCGGATCTTCACGCCGTTGTTCAGGAAGGACAGTTCGCGCAGGCGGCGCGCCAGGATTTCGTAGGTGTAGTCGATGTTGGTGAAGATTTCGGCGTCGGCCAGGTACTGGACCCGGGTGCCGGTGCGGTCGGACGAACCGGTGACGGCCAGGGGGGCGACGCGTTCGCCGCGCCGGAATTCCATCTGGTGTTCTTCGCCGTTGCGCCAGATCGTCAGGCGCAGCCATTCGGACAGGGCGTTGACGCAGGACACGCCCACGCCGTGCAGGCCGCCGGAAACCTTGTAGGAGTTCTGGTCGAATTTCCCGCCGGCGTGCAGTTCGGTCATGACGATTTCCGCCGCGCTGCGGTGCTGCTCGTCGTCCTTGTGGATGGCGGTGGGGATGCCGCGGCCGTTGTCCGTGACCGAGATGCTGTTGTCGGCGTGGATCGTGACGACGATGTCGTCGCAGTAGCCCGCCAGCGCCTCGTCGATGGCGTTGTCCACGACTTCGAAGACCATATGGTGCAGACCGGTGCCGTCGGACGTGTCGCCGATGTACATGCCCGGACGTTTGCGCACGGCCTCCAGGCCCTTGAGCATCTTGATCGAATCGGCGCCGTAGCCGGCGGACGCGGTGTTCTGGGAGGTTTGGTCTGACATGAAAATCCTGTGGTTGAATCCGTCGACGGGGCGCGCGCTGTCGGGCTGCTTCAGATGCGCATCGGCATGACGACGTACTTGAATTCCTCGTCGTTGGGCAGCGTGATCAGTACGGAGGCGTTGGCGTCGGGCTGGACGGACCAGCGCACGGAATCGGTCTTGATGCTGGCCAGCACGTCGAGCAGGTAGCTGACGTTGAAGGCGACGTCCAGCGATTCCTGGGCGTAGTCGACTTCGAGTTCTTCGCGGGCTTCTTCCTGTTCGGCGTTGGACGAGGACAGGCGCAGCAGGTTGTCGCCCAGCTGCAGGCGCACGCCCTTGAGCTTGTCCGTCGTCAGGATGGCGGTGCGCTGCAGGGCCGCCTGGAGGACGTCGCGGGCGATGTCGAAGTGCCGGGTGTAGCCGGACGGGATGACGCGGCGGTAGTCGGGGAACTTGCCCTCGACCAGTTTGGAGACGACTTCGATGTCGTCGAAGCGGAAGCGGATCTGGCCGGCGGCGACGTCGATCTGCACGGCGGCCTGTTCGTCGTCGGACAGCAGGCGCTGCATTTCGTGGATGGTCTTGCGCGGGATGATCACGTCCAGCGTGGCGGCCTGGCCTTCGACGGCGGCGCCGCTGTGGGCCAGCCGGTGGCCGTCGGTGGCCACGGCCCGCACGCGGCCGGGCTCGAGCACCAGCAGCAGGCCGTTCAGGTAGTAGCGGATGTCCTGCTGGGCCATGGCGAAGTGCACCTGGTTGAACAGGTTCTTCAGGGCCTTCTGGGACATGGAGAAGGACGCGGACCATTGTTCGGCCTGGGTGACCGTGGGGTAGTCGGCCGCGTCCAGGGTCTGCAGGGCGAAGCGGCTGCGGCCGGCCTGGACGGTGAGCTTGGCCTCGTCCAGGGACAGCCGGACGTCGCCCGATTCGGGCAGGGCGCGCAGGATGTCGAGCAGCTTGCGGGCGGCCACGGTGGTGGACTGGGCCTCGTCGCCCATGCCGAAGTCCGCCCGGGTGGTGATCTGGACTTCCAGGTCGTTGGCCAGGAATTCGAGTTGATTGCCGTGTTTGCGGATCAGCACGTTGGCGAGGATCGGCAGCGTGTTGCGCCGCTCGACGATCCCCACCACCATCGTCAGGGGCTTGAGCACGGCATCGCGGGTCGCTTGAATGAGTTGCATCTTCTTATCCTTTGAGAGTTTGCTCGAGTACGTGGAGTGCGTGATTCAGCTCGGTCTGCTTGGCGCGCAGATCGGTGATCTTGCGCACCGCGTGCAGCACGGTGGTGTGGTCGCGTCCGCCGAACAGGTCGCCGATTTCCGGCAGGCTCTTCTGGGTGAGTTCCTTGGCCAGGTACATGGCGATCTGGCGGGGCAGGGCGATGTTCGCGGGCCGACGCTTGGAATACATGTCGGCGACCTTGATTTTATAGAAATCGGCCACGGTCTTCTGGATGTTCTCCACCGTGATCTGGCTGTTGGAGACCGACAGCAGATCCTTCAGGGCTTCCTTGCAGACTTCGACGGTCAGCACGTCGCGGCCGTGGAAATTGGCGTAGGCGGAGACCTTGCGCAGGGCGCCTTCGAGTTCGCGCACGTTGCTGCGCAGATGTTTCGCGATGAAGAAGGCGACTTCCTCGGGCATGACGATGCGTTCGGCCTGGGCCTTGCGCAGCAGGATGGCCACGCGCATTTCCAGTTCGGGCGGTTCGATCGCCACGGTCAGGCCCCAGTCGAAGCGCGAGATCAGGCGGTTGTCGATGTTCGACAGTTCCTTGGGGTAGGTGTCCGAGGTGATGATGATCTGCTTGCGCTGGGCCACCATGGCCTCGAAGGCGTAGAAGAATTCTTCCTGGGTGCGGTTCTTGCCGGCGAAGAACTGGATGTCGTCGATCAGCAGCAGGTCCAGCGAATGGTAGTAGCGCTTGAAGTCGTCGAAGGCGCGGCGGTGGTAGGCCTTGACCACGTCGGAGATGTACTGGTCCGCGTGGACGTAGCGCACCCGCGTGCTGGCGCCGCTGGCCAGCAGGGCGTTGCCGATGGCGTGGATCAGGTGGGTCTTGCCCAGGCCGACGCCGCCGTACAGGAACAGCGGGTTGTAGGACACGCCGGGGTTTTCGGCGACCTGCATGGCCGCCGCGCGGGCCAGCTGGTTGGCCTTGCCGATGACGAAGTTGTCGAAGGTCAGGTCCCGGTTCAGGCGGGAATGATCCTGGATGGATTCGTCCGTGGCGACCTGCACGGGGGCCGGCTGGGGCGTCGTGATCACGGCCGGCGCGGCCGCGATGGCGTCCGCGGACCGGACCGGGGCGGACGGCGGGGGCGGCGAGGCGGGCCGTGCGGCGGCGGCCGGGGCGGCCGCGCGCGCGGGCGGGGCCGACAATTCGAAATGGACCTGGACCGCCTGGGAATACCAGTCGGAGGCCATCGATTCCAGGCGGGTGGAGAAGTTCTTGCGGACCCAGTCGAGCTTGAAGCGGTTGGGCGCACCGATCCTCAGGACCGCGAGTTCCTCGTCGTAGTCGAGAGGCACCAGGGGCCGGATCCAGGCGTTGATCTGTTGCGGGGGAAGCTCCTGTTCCAGCCTCTGGACGCAGGACTGCCAGAATTCATTCATAGAGGTCATCGTGCTAAACCTCGATTCTACCCTTTCCCGACCAAAGTTATCCACAGCCCGGCCGTGTCGCGCGGGTCCGGCGGGCGCGTGGATGCGTCCAAGTGATTGACACAACTTCAAAAATTTGATGAAATAATGGGCTTTTCGATGCCGTGGGCGAATTGTGCCTGTCGGCTTTGTCCCGGAGTGATGCCGGGACCCCGTCCCGGGGGTTGCCCCGGACCATTTGCCCCGAGCTCTTTTGGATCCACCATGAAACGCACTTTCCAGCCTTCCGTTACCCGTCGCAAGCGCACCCATGGGTTTCGCGTGCGCATGAAGACCCGCGCCGGCCGTGCCGTCCTGAGCGCCCGCCGCGCCAAGGGCCGCAAGCGCCTGGCCGTCTGATTTTCCTTTCGGGGCCCGCCGCCGTCCGGCGCGGCCCTGGATCGATCGCCATGCCAACCGCTTTTCCTCCGGCGGCCCGGCTGCATCGCCCCTCGGAATACGCGGCTGCCCTGAAGGGGCGGCGTATCGCCCGAGGGGCTTTGTTCGTGGTGTCCGGCCCGCGCGGACCGTCCGAAGGCCCCGCCCGGCTGGGCCTGGTGGTGCCGAAACGGCATGCCCCCCTGGCGGTGACCCGCAACGCCATCAAGCGGGTCCTGCGCGAAGCCTTTCGCCTGCGCCGGGGCGCGCTGCCCGACGGGGACCTGGTGTTCCGCCTGGTGAGCCGCCCGCCGGCTCTCGGCCTGACCGCCCTGAAGCGCCAGGTCCGGGCCGAGGCCGATGCTCTGCTGGCGCGGATCGCATCGTGATGCGCGCGCTGTTCATCGCCCCGATCCGCTTCTACCGGTACTTCCTCAGTCCCTGGGTGGGCCAGCAGTGCCGCTTCACGCCGACGTGTTCGGCCTATGCCATCGAGGCGATCGAGACTCACGGCGTGGCGAAGGGGCTGTGGCTGGGCACGCGGCGCATCGCCCGCTGCCATCCCTGGTGCCAGGGCGGCCACGATCCGGTCCCGCCCGCGCGCGGCGCGGACCGCCGGTGACGCCGGACCGGAGCCCCGGGAGGCCTTAGGGCCGCAGTCAGGATTGCTACGTTAAACTGGTGGGCTTTTGCCCCGTACCCATACGAAAAAACAGGCGCCAATGGACATTCGACGCACCATCCTCTGGATGATCTTCTCTTTTTCGCTGCTGCTGCTGTGGAACAACTGGCAGGTCTATCAAGGCCAGCCGTCGCTGTTTTCCCTGACGCCGCCCGCCGCCGAGCAGTCCAAGACCGCGAAATCCGGAGAAGGCCAGCCCGCCGGCGTGCCGGCCGCCACTGCCGCCGCGACGGCCCAGCCCGGAGCGCCCGCGACGGTGCCGGGCTCGTCCGCCGAACCTCAGGGGCAGAAGGTCCATCTCAAGACCGACGTCTATGACCTGACCTTCGACACCACCGGCGCCCAACTGGTGCAGGCCGAGCTGCTGCGCTACAAGTCCCTGAAAGGCGACGACGCCCCGATGTACCTGCTGAACGACCAGCCGGGCGACTTCTACGTCGCCCAGACCGGCGTGGTTGGCGCCCCGCAGGGCGGCGGCTACCCGACGCATCTGACGCCGTTCTCGCTGGTGACGCCGGAACCCGTCGTCAAGGGCGACACCGTGGAGATCGCCTTCGAGGCCACGGCCGGCCAGGTCAAGGTGGTCAAGACCTTCGTCGTGCCGCGCGACGGCTACGACATCCGCGTGCGTCACGACATCACCAACCTGGGCGACCAGCCGATCGATCCCTCGCTGTACCTGCAGCTGTCGCGCGACGGCAATGACCCCCCGAACACGTTGGGCTTCTACAGCACCTTCACGGGCGCGGCGGTGTATTCGTCGGAAGACAAGTTCCAGAAGGTGAAGTTCGACGAGATCGCCAAGGGCAAGGGCAGCTACGTCCACCAGGCCGACAATGGCTGGATCGGCATCGTGCAGCACTATTTCGCCAGCGCCTGGGTGCCGCCCCAGGGCACGGTGCGCACCAACCAGGCGCTGCGCCTGGCCGACAACCTGTACGCCATCCGCACCATCGAGCAGGTCGGCACCATCGCCCCGGGCGCCCAGCGCTCGGTCGAGTCCAACCTGTGGGTCGGCCCGCAGGACCAGAAGGCCATGAGCGCGGTGGCGCCGGGCCTGGAGCTGGTGGTGGACTACGGCTGGGTGACCATCATCGCCAAGCCCATGTTCCACTTCATGACCTGGCTGCACGGGCTGCTGGGCAACTGGGGCTGGACCATCGTGGTGCTGACGCTGCTGATCAAGGCCGTGTTCTACCCGCTGTCGGCCGCCAGCTACCGCTCGATGGCGAAGATGAAGCTGGTCGCCCCGCGCATGCAGCATCTGAAGGAAAAGTTCGGCGACGACAAGGCCAAGCTGAACGCCGCCATGATGGAGATGTACCGCACGGAGAAGATCAATCCGCTGGGCGGCTGCCTGCCGATGGTGGTGCAGATCCCCGTGTTCATCGCGCTGTACTGGGTGCTGCTGGGCAGCGTGGAAATGCGCGGCGCGCCCTGGATCCTGTGGGTCCACGACCTGTCGGTGCGCGATCCCTGGTTCATCCTGCCGGCGATCATGATGGCGACGATGTTCCTGCAGATCAAGCTGAACCCGACGCCGCCCGATCCGACCCAGGCCAAGATCATGATGATCATGCCGCTGGTGTTCGGCGGGATGATGTTCATGTTCCCGGCCGGCCTGGTGCTGTACTGGTGCGTGAACAACACGGTGTCCATCATCCAGCAGCGCATCATCATGATGCGCCTGGACCGGGAAAAGGCGGCCGCGGCGTCCAGTTGATGTCAGGAGCTGCGGGAGGCGCGGGGCATCAGACTGCCCGGGCGCCCCAGCCGGTGGTCCGGCCGTAGGCCGGACTTCCCGAGTCTGCCTCGTCCGCACGGGCGGCGGGCGAACTCGGCCTTCGGCCTCAGACACCCCCGCCGACTTCCCCCGTGCTCCCTTCGTCAGCCCTCGGCACCGGCCGACCGTGCGCCCGGGCAGTCTGATGCCCCGCGCCTCCTGGGTGATACCGTCTCAAGTTTGTGTCTATGATGCAGGCTGCACCAGGGTGACCCACATGAGCGCCTTTTCCTCTGACCCCATCATCGCCATCGCCACGGCCCCCGGGCGGGGCGGGATCGGCGTGATCCGGGTTTCCGGCCCCGATCTGAAAGCCTGGGCCGATGCGTTGTGCGCGCTGGCCCTGCGCCCCCGGCACGCCCACTATCTGCCGTTTCGCGACCGCCATGGCGAGACCCTGGACGAAGGACTGGCGCTGTTCTTTCCCGGCCCGCATTCCTACACCGGCGAGGACGTGCTGGAACTGCAGGGCCACGGCGGCCCCGCCGTGCTGCGGCGCGTGCTGGAGGACTGCCTGGCGCGGGGGGCGGACATCGGCCTGCGCCTGGCGCAGCCGGGCGAATTCACCCAGCGCGCCTTCCTGAACGACCGCCTGGACCTGGCCCAGGCCGAGGCCGTGGCCGACCTGATCGAGGCCAGTTCCACGGCGGCGGCGCGCAGCGCCATGGCGTCCCTGTCGGGCGCCTTTTCCGCAGAGATCGATGCCCTGAACGAGCGCATCGTGCAGTTGCGCATGCTGGTCGAGGCGACCCTGGATTTCCCCGAGGAGGAAATCGACTTCCTGGAAAAGTACCAGGCCGCCGACCGCCTGAACGCCGTGACCTCCGCGCTGGACGGCGTCCTGCGCACCGCCC
>CBFGXR010000074.1:0-7888 GCA_965652675.1 uncultured Castellaniella sp. | reverse complement strand
CGGCACTTGAAGGGATCGACTGTGGCTGCTTCGTTCCCGACCTGACCAGGTTCACCGCCGAACCATGCGAAGGGGCCCGCCTCTGGAATTCTAACAGGGTTTCGGCGGCGGGTTGCCGCCCGCCCGGCGGTCAGGACGGCGCGCCGGTCCCGGCGAAACAGCGCACGGTGAAATCCAGGAAGGCCCGCATCAGCGCCGTCTGGTGCCGGCGGGAAGCATAGACCGCGTGGATGCCCAGGGACAGGGGCTCGGCCTCGGGCAGGAGCGCGACCAGTTCGCCGCGCGCGATGGGCGCCGCCGCCGCATGCAGGGGCTGCATGCTGATCCCCGCCCCGGCGATGGCCGCCGCCAGCAGGGCCATGCTGTCGTTGGCGCTGAGATTGCCGGCGACTGGCACGTCCACCGGCGACTGGCCGGCGATCGTGAACCGCCACAGGCTGCGGCCGAAATGCGCATAGGACAGGCAGTTGTGCCCCATCAGGTCCGACAGGGCGGCCGGCGTGCCGTGGCGCGCCAGGTAGGCCGGCGAGGCGCAGATCACCGAACGGCACACCCCCAGCGGCCGGGCGATCACCCCCTGGGGCAGCGTGTCGGTCACCCGGATCGACAGATCGATGCGTTCTTCGACCAGATCGACGATGCGCTCGGCCACCAGCAGGTCGATGGCGGATTCCGGATGCCGGCCCAGGAACCGGGCCACCACGTCCGCCAGCAGCGTCTGGGCCAGCGATTGCGAACAGGTGATGCGCAACGTCCCCGGCAGGCCGGCGCCCGCGTCCGGCGGCTCGGGGAGCTGTTCTGCCAACGCCAGCAATTCGCGGCTCTGGATCAGGATGCGTTCCCCGGCATCCGTCAGGCCGACGCGCCGGGTGTTGCGGTGGAACAGCCGCGTGCCCACCCAGGATTCCATTTCGTTCAGGTAGCGCGTCACCATGGCGCGCGACATGCGGAGCGCGGCGGCGGCGGCCGTCAGGCTGCCGCGCTCGGCGATGGCGACGAAGACACGGGCTGCCGTCAATCGATCCATGGACTTGCTCGCTTCACGCAACACTGTGTTGATCATGACGAGGTTTCATGGACGGCGCAAGTCACGTACAGTAGCGCCGCTCCCCCGATACCCCCCTCTTCTCTCGCGTCGCCGCGCGGCCCTGCGCGGCGGGCGGCGCCCGACCGATCCGTGGAATGACGCTTCATCACATCTTCGACCCTTTGTGCGGCTGGTGCTATGCCGTCACCCCGCTGGTGCTGGCCGCCCATCGGACGCCCCGCGCGCGCATCGAACTGCACGCCGGCGGCATGCTGTCCGGGCCGATGCGCCGGCGCGTCAACGCCGACTGGCGCGCTCACGTCATCGGCCACGACCGCCGGATCGCCGCCCTGTCGGGACAGCCGTTCGGCGACGCCTATTTCGACGGCCTGCTGCGCGACGAGACCGTCTGGCTGGACTCGATGCCGCCGACCGCCGCCATCCTGGCCGCCGAGGAAATCTCCGGCCAAGGCCTGGACATGCTGGCGCGCATCCAGCGCGGCCATTACCTGGAAGGCCAGACCGTGGCCGACCCGGACGTGCTGCGCGGCTTCGCGCGCGATCTCCTGCTGCCCGACGCGGCCTTCGCGTCGGGGTTCGAATCCTGGTCCGGCGCGCGCTGCCAGGCCCACGTGGCCGAGACCCGTCAGCTGATGGAGCGCTTCGGGGTCACGGGCTTTCCCGCCCTGCTGGCGCAGGACGGCGAAACCTGGAGCGAGATCCCCATCCAGCGCTACCTGGGCCGCCCCGCGCTGTGGCGCGAAGTCCTGGAGACCGTGGCGACCTGAATTTATCCTTTAGGCCTATACGATCTCGGGCGAAAACCGCCCGTAATTCCGCATTGACAAGCGCGCCTTCACAGCGTGAAACTGAAACGGCCCCCCGTTGCGACGGACTCGCGAGGGACAGCAGTCTCATCAGCACCAGTTGTTTTCGAGCTTCATCTCACCTGCGCCACCTGAAGTGGGCGACGCACGTCAATCAGACGTTACAGAGGAGATTTGCATGAATGACAATCACGGCAGCACGGGGGCGGTCAGTCGCCGCACGCTACTGAAGGCGGCGGGGGCGGCGGGCGTCGCCACGCTGGCCCACCCCCGGATCATCATGGCCCAAGGCGACCAGCCGGTCAAACTGGGGGTCGACAATCCGCTCACCGGCACCTACGCCATCACCGGCCGCAATGAACTGCACGGCATGGAACTCGCCGTCGAGGAAATCAACGCCAAGGGCGGGATCCTGGGCCGGCCTGCCCAGCTGATCGTCGAAGACTCCACCAGCGGCGACGCGGGGGTCGCCGTCCAGAAGGCCCGCAAGCTCATCGACAAGGACAAGGTCGATTTCCTGGTCGGCAACGTGAATTCCGGGCTGACCATGGCCATGTCGGCGGTCGCCTACGAAAAAGGCGTCTTCATGATGGACCCGGGCGGGCACGCCGACCCCATCACGGGCAGCGAATGCCACTGGAACGTCTATCAGGTCGATCCTTCCACGACCCTGCTGGTCAACGCCATCGCCCCGTCCCTGGTCAAGCGCTTCGGCAAGAAATTCTATTTCCTGGTCCCTGACTACGCCTTCGGCCACGGCCTGCTGGACGCCTACAAGGTCAACCTGCAGAAACTGGGCGCGAGCAATCTGGGCGCGGACCTGATTCCCCTGGGCACGGCCGAATATTCGTCCTACCTGATCAAGGCGCAGGCGGCCAATCCGGACGTCATCGTCATCCTGCAGAACGGCGAGGACCAGACCAACGTGCTCAAGCAGGCCGTGCAGTTCGGCCTGGACAAGCGCTTCCATATCGCCGGGGCCAACATCGAACTCGAAACCCTGGAAGCCCTGCCGCCCACCGCGCGCATCGGCAACTGGGTCATCGAATGGTACTGGAACCAGCCCGACGTCCCGCACGTCAAGGAATTCACCGCCGCCATCACGAAGAAAACCGGACGCGTCCCGACGGCGCGCACCTGGTTCGGGCATACCGCCATCCACGCCTGCGCCCTGGCCGCCAACACCGCCAAATCCCTGAACGCCGCCAAGATGGCGCGCGCGCTCAACGGCCTCACGCTGCCCCCGGAAGTCGCCCTGCAGCCGCATCCCGCCACGTTCCGGGCCGATCAGCATCTGCTGATCGGCACCCTCTGGGCCGGCCACGCACAGGAAAAAGGCGACGCCGGCGCGGACGACCTGTTCAAGATCGACGAAGTCATCGACAGCAAGACCATCGCGCCCTCGGTCGCCGAGACCGGGTGCAAGATGACCTGGCCGGCCTGATCCGCCGCATGCCGTCGCAAACCGGACGGCCTCCGCGGGACTTCGCGCCCCGCGGGTGCCCGACCGACGCTCCCTGGCCACATGCCGCACCGGGTGCCCGCGCCTCCCGGCGGCGGGGCCTTTCGCCGAACGGAGACATCCCGTGACCCAGCTGGTCCTTTTCAATGTATTCAACGGACTGGTCATCGGCGCGTTCTACGCCCTCATGGCGCTGGGCCTGTCGCTGATCATCAATCTGACCAACGTCATCAATTTCGCGCACGGCGGATTCCTCGCCCTGGGGGCCTACATCGCCTACACCCTGCAGCCGTACCTGGGCTTCTGGGGCGCCCTGATCGTCTCGCCCTTCCTGACGGCCCTGATCGGGATCCTCGTGGAGCGCGTGCTGATCCGGCCCCTGTACGCGCGCGACCCGCTCTACAGCCTGCTGCTGACCTTCGGCCTGGCCTTCGTGCTGCAGGACTCCGTGCGCTACATCTGGGGCGCCCAAGGCCTGCCCCTGCAAGTCCCGGCCGTGCTGCAATCCCCGCTCAGCCCCACCCTGTTCTTCCTGACCGGCTACCGGGTCTTCATGGTGGCCCTGGTGGCCATCGCCGTCATCATCCTGTTCCTCATCCTCAAGAAGACCCGCCTGGGCATGCGCATCCGCGCCGGCACCCTGGATCTGGAAATGGTCTCGGCGCTGGGCGTCGACGTCCGCATCCTGCGCAACCTGAACTTCGGCCTGGGCATCTTCTTCGCCGGGCTGGCCGGCGTCCTGGCCGCCGGCATGCTGGGCCTGACGCCCACGATCGGCGACCAGCTGATCATGCCCAGCTTCGTCGCCGTCATCGTCGGCGGCCTGGGCAGCCTGGTCGGCACCCTGTTCGGCGGGCTGCTGATCGGGATCGCCGCCGGGGTGGTGACCGTGTTCTACCCGTCGGCGTCCGAGGCCACGATCTACGTCATGATGGCGCTGGTGCTCCTGGTCCGTCCGCATGGCCTGTTCGGCGAAGAAGGAGGGACCAAGCTGTGAACGACAACATCCTCGGCAAGTCCATCAGCCTGATCATCGTCTGGGCCATCCTGCTGACGCTGCCCTCCTGGATCGGCGCCGTCGGCGGCTATACCGACCTGGCCTCCCGGGTGCTCATCATCGGCCTGGCGGCCATGGCCACCAACCTGCTGGTCGGGCATGCCGGCATCATGGCCTTCGGCCATGCCGCCTACTTCGGGCTCAGCGCCTACGGTACCGGGCTGATCATCAAATACCTGGTCCCCAGCACGCCCGTCGGCTTCCTCGTGGGCGTCCTGACGGGCGCGCTGGGCGGCGCCATCATCGGCCACCTGCTGGCGAAACTGCGCGGCATCTACTTCGCGCTGGCCACCATCGCCTTCGGCCAGGTGTTCTATTTCATCGCCTTCCGCTGGAATTCGGTCACCGGCGGGGACAACGGCCTGACCTTCCACCGCCAGCCCATCGACCTGGGCTTCGCGCAGATCGACCTCTCCTCCAGCCTGGTGTTCTATTACACGGCCCTGGCGGTCTTCGCCGTCTGCGCCGCGCTGATGGCCATCCTGCTGCGTTCGCCGTTCGGCCACACCCTGCTCGCCATGCGCGAGAACGAACGGCGGGCGCGATTCCTGGGCATCCCGGTCAACCAGCACCTGTGGCTGGCCTATACCCTGTCCTGCGCCTTCGTCGCGGTGGCCGGATCGCTGTACGGCATGCTGAACAACTTCGTCAGCCCCCACAACCTGCACTGGACCCAGTCGGGCGATTTCGTGCTGATGGCGGTCATCGGCGGCATGCGGTCTTTCTGGGGGCCGCTGCTGGGAGCCGCCATCTTCGTGGTGCTGCAGGATTACCTGTCCAGCATCACCGACAGCTGGATGTTCTTCATCGGCCTGATCTTCGTCCTGGTCGTCCTGTTCATTCCCCGCGGCATCGTCGGGCTGTTGCAAAGGAAGACATCATGAGCCTGCTCGAAGTCCACGGGGTCACGCAGCGCTTCGGCGAACTGACGGCCGTCAACCAGGTCTCGCTGAACGTCGAGGAAGGCGAACTGCACGCGATCATCGGCCCCAACGGCGCCGGGAAGACCACGTTCTTCAACATGATCAGCGGCTTCCACAAGCCCACCGGCGGCCGCATCGTCTTCGACGGCGGCGACGTCACCGACCTGCCGCCCCACCAGCGGGTCGGCCTGGGCATGGCGCGCACCTTCCAGATCACCGAAGTCTTCCCGGAACTGAGCGTGCGCGACAACCTGCGCATCGCGGTCGAGGTCACGGAGGGTCTGCGGATGAAGCTGTATTCCACCCGCCGGCAGGCGGCGCGGACCGCCGCGAGGGTGGACGAACTGCTGGAAACCGGCGGACTGACGGCGAACGCCGACCGCCACGTCGGGGAACTGTCGCACGGCGACCAGCGATCCACGGAAATCATGATGGCGCTCGCCCTGAGGCCGAAGCTCCTGCTGCTCGACGAGCCGGCCGCCGGCATGGGCAGCCAGGAAACCTACGACACCGCCGTCCTGATCCGGAAGCTGCATCGCACGCAAAAACTCACCATCGTCCTGGTGGAACACGACATGAGGGTCATTTTCAACCTGGCGGACCGCATCACGGTCCTGACGGAAGGCGAAGTCCTGGACGTCGGCACACCCGACGAAATCGCCGCCAGCGAGAAGGTGCAAGTGGCCTATCTGGGGGAAAAACGTGAAGGCGCTTGAAATCCAGCAACTGCATACGTACTACGGCAAGAGCCATATCCTGCACGGGATCGACCTGGAGGTCGGGGAAGGCGAACTGGTGACCCTGCTCGGGCGCAACGGCGCGGGCAAGTCCACGACCCTGCGCAGCATCATGGGCATGACGCCCGCGCGCGACGGCCACATCCGGGTCTTCGGCACGGAATCCACGCATCTGCCGCCCTTCCGCATCGCCCGGCTGGGCGTCGGTCTGGTGCCCGAGGGGCGCCGCGTCTTCGCCAACCTGACAGTGGACGAGAATCTGAAGGTGCCCGTCGACAGTCCGGGCCATTGGAACATCCCGCGGATCTACGAACTGTTTCCCCGTCTGGCGGAACGCAAGCACCACAAGGGCAAGCAGCTCTCGGGCGGCGAACAGGAGATGCTGTCCATCGCCCGCGTGCTGCTGCTCAATCCCCGGCTGCTGCTGCTGGACGAGCCTTCCCAGGGGCTGGCGCCGCTGATCGTCAAGCACGTCTTCGAGGTTATCGTCGCGGCGCGAGACGCGGGCACCTCCATCCTGCTGATCGAGCAGAACGTCCGCGCCGCCATCGAGGTGGCGGACCGCGCCTACGTCCTGGACCGAGGCCAGATCACCCACAGCGGATCGGCGGCCGAATTCGGCCAGGACGAGCAGCGCATCCAGGAACTGGCCGGGGCCAGCGCCCAGAAATGGGAGTTTGCGGATTGAGCCGGAACGTTCCGGGACAAGCCTGCGCGGCGACCTCAAGCGCTTGCCGGACCGGGAGAGGGTGCGCGTGACCCTCATGACCCTGTCCGGGAACAGGAGCGGCGTCAATCCGCCTGAACAAGCGCGGGCAGTTCGGCCAATTCCTGAATCACGCGGACGTGGCGGCCGACGGCCGGCTGCGTCGCCTCGCTGAGCCTGTAGCCGACCACCTCGACGCCGGCCGCCAAACCCGCCTGAACGCCAGCCAGGCTGTCTTCGACCAGCAGGCAACGGCCGGGAGGCACCCCCATCATCGATGCGGCATGCAAGAGCAAGCCAGGGTCCGGCTTCCAGGAACCGACCTCGTAGGCGCTGAACACGCGACCCTCGAAATACGGCAACAGGCCCGTCATGCCGAGACAGATCTCGAGCTTTTCCCTGGGACCGTTGGACGCCACGCATTTGTCGACGGTGAGGGCCGCCACCACCTCCAACGCCCCATCCATCGCCTTCAGTTCCTGCGCGAACAACGCGTTGCTGCGCCGCCGGAACTCGTGCGTGAAGGTCTCCATGCCGGCGACCGGGTAGTCGCGCAACAAGGTGTCCATGAACACGGCAAAGCGGCATCCGCGGAATCGCTCGAGCACCTCATCCACCGACAAGACCGCACCGGCTTCCCGCAGAATCTGGTGGATGGTCCGCGCCGAAAGCGTCTCGCTGTCCACGAGCGTGCCGTCGCTATCAAAAATGATGCCGTCAATGCGCATGAGAACCTGTCCGAGTCTGTGGGGTGACGGACCGATTGTACCCAGGGGGTTCCAACGACTTCGCAAGTCGCTGATTTTGAATGGTGCCCGAGGCCGGAATCGAACCGGCACGCCTTGCGGCGGGGGATTTTGAGTCCCCTGCGTCTACCAATTTCACCACTCCGGCGGGGAATTCGTGGAGCCGCGAATTATGGCACAGTAAGGTATATGAACTACCCGACCATCGAAAACGCCATCGGCCGCACGCCGCTGGTGGCGCTGCAGCGCATTGGGGCGCAGGAGAACACCGCACGCGGCAACGACGTCCTGGGCAAGCTTGAAGGCAACAACCCCGCCGGCTCCGTCAAGGACAGGGCGGCGCTGTCCATGATCCGCCGCGCCGAGGAGCGCGGCGAGATCAAGCCCGGCGACACGCTGATCG
>CBFGXR010000073.1:0-7889 GCA_965652675.1 uncultured Castellaniella sp. | reverse complement strand
CTCCAGGCGCGGGTTTTCCGCGGCCGGGGGCTCATCCGAGACCTTGGTGATGCCGTGGGACAGATAGTTGACCACGTCCAGCCGGGACACGCCCTGCTGCACGAGGAAATACACCGCGTGCGAGTCCTTTTCGCCGTACATGGCGACCAGCACGTTGGCGCCGGTTACGGCGTTCTTGCTGGAGCCGTTGGAGGACACATGCATGATGGCGCGCTGGATCACGCGCTGGAATCCCAGCGTGGGCTGGGTGTCGACGTCGCCCTCGCCGGGAAAGACCGGCGTGTTCTCGACGATGAATTTGCGCAAATCCTGACGCAGCAACTCGATGTCCGCCGCGCAGGCGCGCAGGACTTCGACGGCCGAGGCATTGTCCAGCAGGGACAGCAGCAGATGCTCCACGGTGATGAATTCGTGTCGGGCGGCGCGGGCCTCGACGAACGCCATGTGCAGGCTGACTTCGAGCTCTTCGGAAATCACGCTTCCTCCATTGCATATCGGAGCGGATCAAGCAATCCGTTATGCCTATTCTATGACTAAAACAGCCCGCCGTTTGGCGCCCGGGGACTCGGGATCGTCCCTAGGAGCCGCGCCGGGGGCCGCGCGGACGTGGAATCGGGAACGGGAACGGGAACGGGAAAAGAAGGCCGGCGTCAAAAAAACGGCACCGGTTCCATCAGGCATTGCAGAGGATGCTGGTCGGCATGGGCCAGGTGCAGCACGGCGTCGACCCGGGTGGAGGCCACGTCGCGCGTGTAGATGCCGCAGACGCCCCTGCCTTCGTGGTGGACCTGCAGCATGATGCGCTCGGCTTCCTCGCCGCCCTTGTGGAAGACCCGCTGCAGCACGTGCACCACGAAATCCATCGGCGTGTAATCGTCGTTCAGCAGCACGACCTGATACATCGGCGGCGGCGCGAGGCGCACCGGTGCTGCTTCACGCACCAGTTGCTGCTGATTTTGAATATCGGTCGGCATGCGAATCAGAACCTAGTGGTTTCCATAGTTGACTGAATGACGCGGAATTCAGCATGATCGTCGTGTCCCGCAGGCCGCCCATTCAGGACGGCCGGGGTCCGTTCAAACCCCACACTATAGTCGAGAGGCAGTTTGCATGTCGGAATCCATCGAAAACACCGGAGAGTCACAAAAGCTGACGGGAACGGTCAAATGGTTCAATGACGCCAAGGGCTTTGGCTTCATTACCCCCGACAATGGGGGCGAAGACCTTTTTGCACATTTTTCATCCATCCAGATGAACGGCTTCAAGACCCTGAAAGAAGGGCAGAAGGTCGTTTTCGATATCGCGCAGGGTCCGAAAGGCAAACAAGCCCTGAACATCACCGCCGCCTGAATGGGGCCTCGATGTTCTCTTTCATTTTAACGCGATGCGGGGCCCTCGGCGGGCCCTGTTTTTTTGTCATGAAACGCGTTCTGACGGCCGCCGTCCTGCTGCTGGCCGGCCTGCCGTGCATCCGTCCGGCGGCGGCGCAGCCGCCGCTGCCGGCCGTGACGCTGCATGTCGGCCATCACGAGATCCGGGTCGAACACGCCGCCACGCCCGAGACCCTGCGCGAAGGCCTGATGCACCGGACCACGCTGGCGGCCGACGCCGGCATGCTGTTCGAACTGGGCGAACCGGACATCCACTGTTTCTGGATGAAGAACACCCTCATCCCCCTGTCCATCGCCTTCATCGGCCAGGACGGACGCATCGTCGACATCCAGGACATGCAGCCGCAAAGCCTGGATCCGCACTGCCCGGCGGCGCCCGTCACCCGGGCCCTGGAAATGAACCAGGGCTGGTTCGCCCGCGCCGGCGTGCGGGCGGGCGACCGGGTCGCGCCCACCCGCTGAAGCCCCCGCTCCCGGAATGCGCGCCGGTCAGGACGCGGCGCGCTCCCGCGCATCGGTATCCGCGTCCTTGCGTCCGGCCATCGCGGCCAGCGCGACGAAGGCCAGGACGAGCGGCGCGAAGGACACCCACAGGACCCTGTCCCAGCCATAGGCGGACAGCAGCCCGCCCGACGAGAACGAGCCGATCGCCATCAGGCCGAACACGATGAAGTCGTTGAGCGACTGCACCCGCGTCTTTTCCTCGGGCCGGTGGCATTCGAGCACCAGGGCGGACGCCCCCAGGAAGCCGAAATTCCAGCCCAGGCCCAGCAGGATCAGCGTCGCCCAGAAATGCGGCACGTCCACGCCGCCCAGTCCGATCGCGGCGGACAGGCCGGTCAGCACCAGGCCCGCCGCCACCACGCGGCCGGCGCCCCAGCGCGCGATCAGGCCGCCGGTGAAGAAACTGGGCCCGTACATGGCGATCACGTGCCATTGGAGGCCCCAGTTGGCCGATTCCTGGGAATGCCCGCACAGGTGCATCGCCAGCGGCGCGGCGGTCATCAGGAAATTCATCAGCAGATAGGACACCGCCCCACAGGTCGCCGCGGCGATGAAGCGGGGCTGGCGCGCGATCCGTCCCAGGGGCCGCCCGCCCGCGATTTCCCCCGCCGTGGGCAGGGGCAGTTTCACCCCCAGCAGGATCAAGGCGGACAGCGCCGCCACGACGGCCTGCACCAGGAAGGTGGCCGCGAAGCGGTGCGGCGGCCACAGGTCCATCGTGTAGGTGACCAGTTGCGGCCCCACGACGCCGGCGGCGACGCCGCCGGCCATGACGAGCGAGAGCGCGCGGGCGCGCCTTCCGGGCGCGACCCCGTCGGCCGCCGCGAAGCGGAACGACAGCACCACGGCCGCATAGCCGCCGCCGAAGAAGGTCGCCAGGCAGAACAGCCAGAACCAGCCCATGAGGACCGCCCACATGGCCAGCAGGCCGGCCAGCGCGCCGACACCGGTCCCGGCCAGAAAGGCGGCGCGCCGGCCGTGCCGCCGGGCGATCGCGCCCACGGGCAGGATGCAGGCCGCCATCCCCACCACGAAGATTGAGATGGGCAGGGTCGCCAGCATCGGCGAGGGCGCCAGCTGGTCGCCAACGATGGCGCCCGTGGCGTAGACCACCACCGCGTTCGCGCCGGCCAGCGCCTGCGCGATGGACAGCCGCCAGATGTTTTCGCTCTGGACTTTTTCGGGCAGCAGATCGGGGGTGTCGCCGATAGGGGCGGCGGAACTGTCGTGCGTCATGTGCTTCCTGCATTGAAAAACGGCGGGCGCATCGCTGCGTCCGCCGTTTCCGCGGGAGGCCCCCGCATGAACCGCGCCGCGGGCCGAGGCCCGCGCCGGATCAGGTCAGGTTGGCCGCCGCGAAATCCCAGTTCACCAGGTTCCAGAAGTTTTCCAGGTACTTGGGACGGGCGTTGCGGTAGTCGATGTAGTAGGCATGTTCCCACACATCACAGGTCAGCAGGGCCTTGTCGGCCGTATTGACGACGGTGCCGGCGTTGCTGGTGTTGACGATGTCCAGCGTGCCGTCGGTCTTCTTGACCAGCCAGGTCCAGCCGGAACCGAAATTGCCGGCGGCGGATTGGGTGAAGGCGGCCTTGAAGGCGTCGACGCTGCCCCATTTGGCTTCGATGGCCTGGCGCAGAGCGCCGGAGGGTTCGCCGCCGCCCTTGGGGGACAGGCTGTTCCAGTAGAAAGTGTGGTTCCAGACCTGGGCCGCGTTGTTGAACACGCCGCCGCTGGACTTGCGGATCACGTCTTCCAGGCTCAGGGAGGCCAGGTCCGTGCCTTCGATCGCCTTGTTCAGGTTCGTCACGTAGGCCTGATGATGCTTGCCGTAGTGGTATTCCAGCGTTTCCTGGGAAATATGGGGCGCCAGTGCGTCCATCGCGTAGGGCAGCGGCGGCAGAGTGAAAGCCATGACAGTTCCTTCAAAGAAAATCGGTTCGGGTGACTTCGGCCCGGGCACGGCCCTGGCCGAATTCGATCTCGATGGGCTCATGAATCTTCAAGTCTAACGCATTTTTGACGATCGTCCCGTCGGCCCGGCGGACCAGGGCGTAGCCGCGCCCCAGCACCCGGTGAGGGTCCATCGCCCCCAGGGCGGCCAGGACCGCGTCCAGCCGCCGGTGGCGGCGCTGCAGCAGGCCGTCCAGGCCCGAGGACAGGCGATCCAGGGCCGCCGGCGGACGCTGGCGGTGTTCCCGCAGCAGGCGGTCCAGGCCGGCCTGCAGCCGCCGGGCGGCGAATTCCAGGCGCTGGCGCCGCAGCCGCAGACGCTGGGCCGGGGACACGAGCTGGGCGCGGGCGCGGTCCAGCCGGATGGCCGCATGCTCCAGACGCCGCCGCTGGCCCCGTTCCAGCAGGTCGCGCGCGGCCCGCAGGCGGCCCAGGATCTGGCCACGTTCCTCGCAGCACAGTTCGGCCGCCGCCGTCGGCGTGGGCGCGCGCAGGTCGGCCACGAAATCGGCGATGGTGAAGTCCGTCTCGTGCCCCACGCCGCTGATGACCGGCACCGGGCTGGCGGCGATGCGGCGCGCCAGGGTCTCGTCGTTGAAGCACCACAGGTCTTCCAGGCTGCCGCCGCCGCGCACCAGCAGCAGCGTGTCGACCTCGGCGCGCCCGGCGGCCCGCTCCAGCGCGGCGCACAGCTGCGGCGCGGCGTCGCGCCCCTGGACCTGGGCCGGGTAGACGACGACCCGCACGTGCGGCGCCCGCCGCGCCATGACCGACAGCACATCGCGCAGGGCGGCGGCCGACAGCGAGGTCACGACGCCCACCGTCCGGGGCAGGGCCGGCAGCGGACGCCGCCGGGCCGGATCGATCAGGCCTTCGTCGGTCAGCCGGTCGCGCAGGCGCAGGAAGGCCTCGTGCAGATCGCCCCGGCCCGCCTGGCGCAGGGACTCGACCTGCACCTGGTAGTCGCCCCGGGGCTCGTAGAGCGAGACCTGCACGCGGAATTCGTAGCGGCCGCCGGCTTCGGGCATGAAACCCACCGCCTGGGCCCTCCCCCGGAACATCACCGCGCGCACGGCGGCGGACTCGTCCTTGATGGAAAAATACCAGTGTCCGGAAGCGGCCCGGGTGAAATTGGAGATCTCGCCCGCCACCCACAGGCGCGGCACGCCGTCCTCCAGCAGTTGCGCCACCCGGCGGTTGAGCTGCGAGACGGTCAGCACCGCATCGCCGGCCGGAAAGCCGCTCTCCGCAAGCCTTGGAGCAGAAAAACTCATCGAAACCTATCCACAGAAAGCCCTGATTTGTCAAACCCGCCTGTTTTCGGGCTCATCAGGGGGGCTCATCAAGATTCACTTCAAAAAATCAACGTAAGCCATTGATTTTTAATTCATTGAAAATCCAACGCCCGGTGTGCAAAAAATAACCAATCCAGTTCGAAGGGCCATGAAACATGCGCATCCGGACTCTTGTACACAGAATTATCCACAGAATCTGTGGATACCGGCGGGAAAGCCGCGCCCCGATTCACGCTCAGGCTTTAGAATACGCATTTACGCCGATTCCCGGCCCGCATTCCAAGGATCAGGACTGTGCTGGACATCATTCACGCGGCCGGCTGGCCGATCTGGCTGCTCGTCGCCACCTCGGTCATCACGCTGGCGATCATCATAGAACGATTCCTGGCCCTGCGCGCCCGCCAGGTCATGCCCGCCGGCCTGCCCGAACAAGTGCTCGAACTGGTGCGCCGCCAGCAGGACGAGCCCGACGCCGTCCTGCGCCTGGCGCGCGGCAGCCCCATGGGCCGCATCCTCGCCGAAATCGCCGCCCACCGGCACCAGGACGACGCCTGGCGGCTGGCCGCCGTGGAAGCCGTCGGCCGCGACGTCTCCTGGCGCCTGAACCGCTACCTGCCCGCCCTGGCGACGATTTCCGTGATCGCCCCGCTGCTGGGCCTGTTCGGCACCGTGGTCGGCATGATCGAGATCTTCGGCGCCTACGACCCCGCCGGCGGCGACCCGGCCCAACTGGCCCACGGCATCTCGATCGCCCTCTACAACACCGGTTTCGGCATCCTGATCGCCATCCCCGCGCTGGCCTTCCACCGCTACTTCCGCTCCCGCGTCGAATTCTTCCTGCACACCATGGAGCGCGAGGCCGAAACCCTGAACCGCCTGATCAGCCGGCGCGCCGCGACATGAACTTCCACCACCGCCGTGCCCACGACGAACCCGAGATCAACCTGATCCCGCTGATCGACGTGCTGCTGGTGATCCTGATCTTCCTGGCGGCCTCGACCTCCTTCACCCGCCATCGCCAGCTGCAGGTCGCCCTGCCCCAGGCCCAGGCCGAAGCGCCGGACGCCTCGCCCTTCCTGGAACTGGCGATCAGCCGCGACGGCCTGTACGCGCTGGACGGCCACTACCTCGACGCGGTGGACGACGCCGCCCTGGCCGACAGCCTGCGCCAGGCCGCCGCGGGCAAGCCCGACATCGCCCTGCGCATCGACGCCGACGGCCAGACCGCGCACGCCGCCGTGGTCCGCGCCCTGGAAGCCGCCCGCCTGGCGCACATCGGCAAGGTCCACTTCCTGACCCAGGCAAGGCCGTGAGACGGATCACACGCGACGCCCCGGGGACGGCATGAGCCGCAGGCTCGAAGACTTCCTGCTGGCGATCTGGAGCCGGCGCGGCGGCCTCTCCGCCCTGCTGCTGCCCCTGGCCTGGCTCTATGGCCGGCTGTCGGCGCGGCGCCTGCGCGCCCAGGCGGACGCCGCCTGGACCGCCCCGGTGCCGGTCGTGGTCGTCGGCAACATCCTGGTCGGCGGCACCGGCAAGACGCCCGTCACGATCGCCGTCTGCCAGACCCTTCAGGCCCGGGGCTGGCATCCCGGCATCGTCAGCCGGGGCTATGGCGCCGCCGTCGGACCCGAACCGCGCCTGAGCGACGACGGCGACGGCGACGGCGCCGACCGCCTGGGCGACGAGCCGGCGCTGATCCACGCCGCGACGGGTGCGCCCGTCGCGGTCCACCCCCGGCGCGCCTTGGCGGCATCCGCCCTGCTGGCGACCCACCCGGAGGTGGACGTGCTCGTCGCCGACGACGGCCTGCAGCACGCCGCGCTGGCGCGGGACCTGGAAATCGTCGTCCAGGACGGACGCGGCGTCGGCAACGGCCGCCTGCTGCCGGCCGGCCCCCTGCGCGAACCGCCCGCCCGCCTGGCGCGGGCCGACTGGCTCGTGACCCATCTGGCGGCCGACGAACCCATGCCGCCGTCCGCCCCCTCCGTCGGCACCGGCAATGCGCCGCGCACCGTGATCATGCGCCTGCTGCCGGAAGGCGCCACGCATCTGTCCAGCGGCCGCGACCTGCCCTGGGATGACTGGCGGGCCGAACAGGGCGCGGCGCCCTGCTCCGCCGCGGCGGGCATCGGCCGGCCCGAGCGCTTCTTCGCCATGCTGCGCGCCGCCGGCGTCACGCTTTCCCGCACCCTGCGCATCCCCGACCACCAGGCGATCCCGGCGGACGCGCTGCAGGACCTGCCGGCCGGCCCGATCCTGATCACGCCCAAGGACGCCGTGAAATGCGCCGCGCCGCACGATCCCCGCCTGTGGGCCGTACGGGCGGCCCCGGTCTTTTCCGACCCCGGCTGGCTGGACGCGCTCGACCGGGCCTTGCGGACCGTGACGCGAAATCCCCTCACGCCCTCATGATGGCGGGCACAAGCGCGGCGGCAGGCATTACACTCTACGCTTCGCCTTCTTTTCCGGACTCACGCCCGCCCATGGAAACCCGCCTGCTGCAGATCCTCGTCTGCCCCGTGTGCAAGAGCGCGCTGCGCCACGACCGCGAACGCCAGGAACTGGTCTGCGCCGCCGACCGCCTGGCCTACCCCATCCGCGACGGCGTGCCCATCATGCTGCCCTCGGAAGCCCGCCCGCTGGACGCCGCACCGGCGCCGGCACCGGCGGCATGAGCTTCACCGTCGTCATCCCGGCGCGCATGCGCTCGACGCGGCTGCCGGGAAAGATGCTCGCCGACGTC
>CBFGXR010000072.1:0-7926 GCA_965652675.1 uncultured Castellaniella sp. | reverse complement strand
GCCCAGGTCCTCGGCGCGGTGGTCGATGTGCTTGCCCATCCCGACGAAGCGCAGGCATTCGCGGGCGCTTTCGCGCGCCAGCGCCAGCTTGGCCTGGCCCTGGCCGCGGCCGAACAGGGCGCCGACCGCCACATTGTCCAGCACCGACAGGCCGGGAAAGGGCTGCATGATCTGGAAGGTGCGGCCGATGCCCAGGCGCGCCCGGCGGAAGGCCGCCATGCGGTCGATGCGCTTGCCGTCGAACCAGACCTCGCCTTCGGAGGGATCCAGGGTGCCGCTCAGCAGGCTGATCAGCGTGGTCTTGCCTGCGCCGTTGGGGCCGATGAAGCCCAGGATCTCGCCGGGCGCGAGCGCGAAGCTGACGTCGTGCACGGCCACCAGCCCGGCGAAGCGGCGCGTCAGGCCGCGAGCCTCGAGGATCGCACTTGAACTCATAGCCGATGCATCCGGATGTTTTCGATGAAATAGCGCCAGCCCGTCTGGCGGAAGCGGCGCGCCACGTCGGCCAGGCCGCGCGGCATCAGCACCACGGCGATCACGATGACCACGCCGAAGAACAGGCCGGCGATGCTGGTGACCTCGCTGGACAGGAATTCGGAGATGGCCGACAGGATGAAGGAGCCGATGATGGGGCCGAAGATCGTGCCCGGACCGCCGAAGACCGCCATGATGATCATCTTCACGTTCAGCGTGATGTCGAAGGCGCTGGCCGGGTCCAGGAAGGTGATCCAGTAGGCCTGGATGCCGCCGGCCAGGGCGCTGAACAGCCCCGCCAGGGCGAAGGCCAGGACCTTGTAGCGCGTCGTGTCCACGCCCATCACGACCGCGCCTTCCTCGTTTTCGCGGATGGCGATCAGGCCGAAGCCGAAGCGGCTGCGGGTCAGCCACCAGACCGTCAGGGTGGCCAGGACGAGCAGCCCCAGGGAGAGTTCATAGAACAGCGGATCGTTGTTCAGCGGCGGCAGCACCAGGCCGATGTTCTGGCCGGCCAGTTCGACGTTGGACACGATGGCGGCCATGACCTGAGCCAGGGCCAGGGTGGCGATGGCGAAATAATGGCCCTTCAGGCGCAGCACCGGAATGCCCAGGCAGATGGCGAAGACCACGGCCAGGACCACGCCGAAGGCCAGGCCGGCGGCGAAGGGCAAGTGCCACTGCACCATGGCGATGCCCACACCGTAGGCGCCCAGTCCATAGAACGTGGAATTGCCGAAGGACGGGTAGCCGGCGTAGCCGCCGATGATGTTCCAGCCCTGGGCCAGCACCGCCAGCAGCAGGGTGCTGATGCCGAACTGGATGACGGTGTCCGAGCCATAGAGCGGCAGCAGTGCGAGCGCGACCAGCACGGCCAGGATCAACGGGATGCGTAAGGTTTTCATGCCGTCTTCCCCAGCAGGCCGCTGGGCCGCACGATGAGCACCAGCACCAGGACGCCGAAGCTGGCGACGTCGGCGAAGGTCGGGCCGATGTACAGGGTGGCCAGCGCCTCGATCAGGCCCAGCACCAGGCCGCCGGCGATCACGCCCAGGGGCGTGTCCAGCCCGCCGATGATGGAAATGGCGAAGCACTTGGCAGTCAGGGTCGCGCCGATGTAGGGGTTGATCTGCGACACGGTGCCGTACAGGCCGCCGGCCGCGCCGGCCAGGGCCAGGCCCAGGCCGAAGGTCACGGCGTACAGGTGGCGCGGCTCGACGCCGTGCAGGCGCGCCGCCGACAGGTTCTGGGCGGTGGCGCGGATCGCCCGGCCCAGCCGGGTATGCAGCAGGAAGCGCCACATGACCAGCGTCAGCAGGATGGCCAGGCCCGACGCCGCCAGGCGGACCATCGGGATGGTCAGGCCCAGGACGTCGATGTTCTGGCCGGAATAGGACGGGTTGATGGTGCGGAAATCAGCCGAGAACACCAGCTGCGCCAGATAGGTCAGGACGACCTCCAGGCCGAAAGTGATCAGCAGCGTGTTGAACATGGGCGCCCGCGCGACCAGGTTCAGGATGCCGCGCTGCACGGCGTAGCCGACGCCGAACATCAGGACCGCCGTGACGGGCAGCCCGAGGAAGGGATCCAGGCCCAGCCAGGTGAAGCTGTACCAGGAAATGTAGGCGCCCAGCATGATGAAGGCGCCATGGGCCAGGTTGACGATGTTGAGCACCCCCCAGACCAGGGCCAGGCCGAGCGCCATGATGGCGTACAGCCCGCCCTGCAGGATGCCGTTGACGAGGACTTGCAGCAGAAGGTCCAAGACGGGCTCTCTCTGAATCGTGAGGGGGGATCAGCGCTTGGACCAGTCGGGCATCGGGTATTTCGCGTCGCGCAGGAACTTGCTGCCGTCGAACACGGCCGCCGGCTTGCCGTTCTGCACCTGGATGACGACCTGATCGAGGTTGATCTGGCCGTTGTCGGCGAAGGCGATGTGCCCGTAGAGGCTCTGGAAGTCGCTGGCGGCCAGGGCGTCGCGCACGGCCTTGGGATCGAGCGTGCCGGCCTTCTCGATGGCCTTCACGATCGCTTCGACGTCGGCCACGCCGGAGGCGGCGTGGTAGTCGGGTTCGTAGCGGTACTGGGCGCCCCAGGCCTTGGCGAACTGGGCGGCGTCGCCGAACCAGTCGTCTTTTTGCGTTTCGCTGGGCAGCCAGGCGGTCATGCCGAAGGCGTATTCGGCGTCCGCGCCCAGGGCCTTGCGGAAGTCCTCGCTGGGCACGCCCACGGTGAAGGAATAGAGCTTGGGCGAGACGTCCAGGCTCTTGGCCTGGCGGATGAAGTTCAGGATCTCGGTTTCATGCCCCGCGACCAGCACGGCGTCGGCCTGCTTGGCCTTGATCTGCGACAGCAGGGTATTGAAGTCGCTGGCGTTGCTGCTGTAGCGCTCGTCGATCGTCGTCTTCAGGCCGGCCTTTTCCAGCAGGGGGCGGGTGCCCTTGGCCACGGACACGTCGAAGGCGTCATCCGCGTAGAGCAGGGCGACCTGGGCCGGGGCCGGCTTGAGCTGCTTCAGCATGGAGATCGTGCTGCCGAAGTAGTTGCTGGCCGGCGCCAGGGTGCCGAAGACGTACTTGAATCCGCGCGAGAAGATCTGGTCCGAGGCGCCGCCGCCCTGGACCATCGGGATCTGATACTTTTCCGAGACGGCGGAGTCGGCCAGGGCGAAGTTGCTGGCGAAGGGTCCGAGCAGGAAGTTCACCTTGTCCTTGGAGACCAGCTGCGTGTACTGGCGCACGCTCAGGTTCACGTCGGACTGGTTGTCGTAGATCTTCAGCGCCAGCGTGTATTTCTTGCCGCCGATCTCGACGCCGCCCTTGCGGTTGATCTGGTCGACCGCCAGTTGGTAGGCGTCTTTGTAGTAGCGTCCGGTGTTGGCCACGGGACCGGTCAACTGGACCGACGCGCCCAGGACGATCTCGTTGCCGGCCGCCTGGCTGGCGGGACTGCTCAGGCTCAGGGCCAGGGCCAGGGCGGCGCAAGGCAGCCCGTCGCGCAACAGGATATGCATGGTGTGTCTCCGCTAGGAAGGGTTGTTTTGCGGAAATTGTGCGCCGTATCCGGTAACAACTTTCTGAACGCCGGTTGACGAATGACTGAATGGAGGGCCGGATCCCTCTGGAAAGCGGCGCTAGGAGCAGATGGAAGGCAGGGTAAATCCTGATGGAATTCCAGGCTTTGTCACATCAAATGGAATTGCGTTTGTTAATAGGAATGATTATCATTAACTATCAAAACCACGAAGGCAGGCCGGTCATCCCACGCCGGCCCACCACCAGGAGTCCATTCCATGGCGCAATCACAATCCCAAGTCAGTGCATTGATCGTCGGCGCGGACCGGCTGGGCAACATCCCGGATCTGCTGCGCGATCACAATATCGCCATCCGCCACCACATCAGCGGCCGCGATACCGCGCATCAGAAGAAGGCGCCCGCGCTGCCTTCCGGCACGGACCTGGTCATCCTGCTGACGGATTTCCTGGGGCACAACGTGATGAAGACGTTCCGCCTGGCGGCGCAGCGCGCCGGCATCCGCGTGCTGGCGTGCCGCCGGTCGGTGTGCAGCATGCAGCAGGCGCTGGATCAGTGCGGCTACTGTAAAGCGTGCCCGCTGCGGGAAGACGACAACGCCCGGTCAGCGGCGGTGCGCGCGTCGTGCAAGCGGCGCGGCGTGCAGGGCGGGCTGGCCCTGCAGGCGTAGGCGGCGGCCGCATCGCCCCGCAAAAGCACAAAGCCCCGGCAGGCCCAACAGGCTCCGGGGCTTTGTTTCGGGTGCGGCCGTCTCAGCGCCTGGCGGTCACGCGCTTGGCGCCGCTGGCGTGTTTGACGCTGGTGTGCTTGGCGGCCGTGTGCTTGGCGGCCGCGTGTCTGGTGGTCGCATGCTTGGCCGCCGGCTTGCCTGCCGAGGGTTCGAGGGTCGCGGGTTCGGGGGTATCGGACTGCGCCTGGAGGCGCCGGGCGCCGTTGTAGCGCTTGCGCCAGTAGGCCACGTCCATGCTTTCGACGCGGACGTTGGCGCCGGTGCGCGGCGCATGCACGAATTTGTGATCGCCCAGGTAGATGCCGACGTGCGAGAAGCGGTGGCCCAGGGTGTTGAAGAACACCAGGTCGCCGCGCCGCAGTTCTTCGCGGTCCACGGAAATGCCCTGTTGGGCCTGTTCGCGCGCCCGCCGGGGCAGTTTCAGGCCCAGGGACTTTTCGGCCGCGTAGGCGACCAGACCGCTGCAGTCGAAGCCTTCGCCGGGGGCGTCGCCCCCGTAGCGGTACTTGACCCCCAGGAACTTCATGGCGGTGGACACCAGGGTCCTGGGCGCCTGGCTGGCGCCGTAGGTTTCCGATTCGGGGGTGTCGATGGCCAGGCTGCGCTTGTTGTCGAGCCAGGCGCCCAGCGGGTCCGACTGCGTGCTGAGCAGGTAGCTGTCGCGCAGCAGGTGGTTGGAGGTGAGGTCGGCGTCGGCCGTCTTGCGGGGCTGGGCCGCGCATCCGGCCAGCGCCACGAGACCCGCGCACAGCAGCAGTTTCAGGGAACGGACCGCCAGGGGGTGGGGTGGATTCGGCTGTGCTGGGGCGGAATGAGGCGGTGGCATGGGCGGATGGCTGCGGATGTCGTCGCCCGCAGCCGTCCCGCGTGGCCGTGGCGCTCGAATGAGCGCGACACGGGTCGCAGACTGGCCGGATACCGGACGCCGGGTTGATCTGGTGGGTTGCCCGCCCTGCGGACAACTGCCTGAGTTTAGTGGATCGATCGGGTTCAGTAAAGTAGTCCTGCGGAGAAATCCGCGGGGGCCTGCGTGCGGCGCAGGGGCGGCGCGCCCGCGAGCCGCGCGGCGCGGGGATCTCGTCCCCGTCCGTCAGTCTCGTGTCAGGCTGGCGCTGTATGGTCGGCCAGGGTGTAGCATGTCACCCATCCAATTTCCCATAGAAACACCCGCGGTCCGTCCGGGCCGCAGGGTGGCACCGGAGACGAACCCATGCAGAAAGTCCGCGAGTTCCATCGCCAGTCGATCCAGGACCGGGATGCCTTCTGGGCGCGCGAAGCCCAGCGCATCCACTGGGAAACCCCGTTCACCCAGGTCCTGGACTATTCCCGGCCGCCGTTCGCGCGCTGGTTCGTCGGCGGGCGCACCAACCTGTGCTACAACGCCGTCGATCGCTGGCTCGACACCCGGGGCGACCAGCCCGCCCTGATCTGGGTGTCCACGGAAGTCGACCAGGAAATCGTCTACACCCGCGCCGACCTCGCGCGCGAGGTCAACGCCGCCGCCGCCACCCTGCAGGAACTCGGGGTCGTCCAGGGCGACCGCGTGCTGATCTATCTGCCCATGATTCCCCAGGCGGCCTTCTTCATGCTGGCCTGCGCCCGGCTCGGGGCCATCCATTCCGTGGTGTTCGGCGGCTTCGCCGCGCACAACCTGGCCCAGCGCATCGACGATGCGCAGCCCCGGGTGATCGTGTCCACCGACGCGGGCTCGCGCGGCGGGAGGCCCATCGCCTACAAGCCGCTGCTGGACCAGGCGATCGCCCAGTCGTCCCACGCGCCGGAACACGTCGTGCTGGTGAACCGGGGCCTGGCGCCCATGGACCTGACGGCGGGCCGCGACCTGGAATACGCGCCGCTGCGGGCGCGCCACCTGGACGCCCAGGTGCCGGTCGTCTGGCTGGAATCCAACGAGCCCAGCTACATCCTGTACACCTCGGGCACCACCGGCAACCCCAAGGGCGTCCAGCGCGACATCGGCGGCTACGCGGTGGCGCTGTGCGCGTCCATGGAATACATCTACGGCGGCAAGCCGGGCGACGTGTACTTTTCCAGCAGCGACGTGGGCTGGGTGGTGGGGCATTCCTATGTGGTCTACGGGCCGCTGCTCAACGGCCAGGCCACCGTCATGTACGAAGGCACGCCGGTGCGCCCCGACGCCGCGATCCTCTGGCGCATCGTCGAAACCCATCGCGTCAACGCGCTGTTCTCCGCGCCCACGGCGATCCGCGTCCTGAAAAAGCACGATCCGGCCCTGTTGCAGCGCCATGACCTGTCCAGCCTGGACCGCATCTATCTGGCGGGCGAACCGCTCGACGAACTGACCGGCCAATGGCTGTCCGAAGCCCTGGGCAAGCCGGTCATCGACAATTACTGGCAGACCGAGACCGGCTGGCCGATCCTGTCGGCCCAGCCCGGGGTCGAGGAGGTCCCGACCCGCTTCGGCAGCCCGTCCTTTCCGGTCTACGGCTATGACGCCCGGGTGATCGACGAATCCACCGGCCAGGACTGCGGCCCCAACCAGAAGGGCGTGGTGGCGATCGAGCCGCCGCTGCCGCCGGGGGCGATGAGCACGATCTGGGGCAACGACGACCGCTTCGTGCGCACCTATTTCCAGTCCTTCCCCGGCCGCCTCTCCTATTCGACCTCCGACTGGGGGCTGGTGGACGACGATGGCTACTGGTACATCCTGGGCCGCACCGACGACGTGATCAACGTCGCCGGGCACCGCCTGGGCACGCGCGAGATCGAGGAATCGGTCAACACGCACCCGGCCGTGGCGGAATCGGCCGTGGTGGGCGTGGCCGATCAGCTCAAGGGCCAGGAAGCCATGGCCTTCGCCGTGCTGCGCAATCCGGCCGTGCTGGACGAGTCCGGCGCCCGCGACCGCCTGGAAGCCGAGATCAAGCGCGTCATCGAGCAGCGCAACGGCGCCGTGGCCCGCCCGGCGCGCATCCTGTTCGTCAACAACCTGCCCAAGACGCGTTCGGGCAAGGTCCTGCGCCGGGCCATCGTGGCGCTGTGCGAAGGCCGCGATCCCGGCGACCTGACGACGATCGAGGATCCGGGCGCGCTCGACCAGATCCGCGCCGCGCTGTGAGCCAGGCACGGGGCACGTCCGGTCCGCGGGCCGGTTCGCCGCTGCGGCCCGGGGTGGGGCGGCGCGAGGTCTGGTCCTGGGCGATGTACGACTTCGCCAATTCCGGCTACACCACCGTGGTGCTGACGACGGTGTTCAACGCCTATTTCGTCGGCGTGGTGGCGGCCGGGAAAAGCTGGGGCACCCTGGCGCTGACGGCGGCCCTGTCTCTGTCCTATCTGGTGGTGATGCTGTGGATGCCGGGCCTGGGCGCGCGGGCGGATGCCCGCGCCGGCCATCGCCGGCTGCTGTTCGCCAGCACCGCCGGCTGCGTGCTGGCCACGGCGGCGCTGGCCAGCGTGGGGCCGGGCGACATCGCCTGGGGCCTGCTGTGGCTGGCGCTGTCCAACGTCTGCTACTGCATCGGCGAATCGGCGGTGGCGTCCTTCCTGCCGGGGCTGGCCCGGCCCGAAGCCATGGGCCGGGTGTCCGGCTGGGGCTGGAGCTTCGGCTATTTCGGCGGCATGCTGGCGCTGGGCCTGGCGCTGTGGGTGGCGGCCACGGGGGAATCCGGCGGACTGCCGGCCCAGGCCTACGTCCCCTGGATCATGGG
>CBFGXR010000071.1:0-7928 GCA_965652675.1 uncultured Castellaniella sp. | reverse complement strand
GATGGCGACTCGCTTGCCGGCGGCCCGGGGCTTGTCGAAAGCCTCCCATTCCCGCATCAGGACGCCCTCATGCCACCAGATGGAGGGATCGCCGACGATATAGCGGGAGAAGCTTTCCGGCCGCGTGAACAGCACGTGCAGCGCGAATAGGCCGCCGTAAGAATGGCCCCAGAGATATTCCCCGCCGTTTACGTTGGCGCGGGCGCGCACCAGTGGTTTGATGCGATTTTCGATGAATTCCAGAAAGACGTCGGCTCCGCCTCCGATGCGCCCGCGCACCACTGGCTGGGCGAGAGCCTGACCGTGTTCGATGACCGGCGGCGTGTAATCGTATGCGCGCGACACGACATCGTTGCGTGTGGGTACGTCATAGCCGATCGCCACGAGCACAGGCGGATTCCGGCGGGAAAGCCATTCGAGGTCCTGGTCGGCCAGCGTATCGAGCGCGGCATTGCCGTCCAGCATGTAGAGTGCGGCATGGCCGCCCGCGGGAGCGGGTGTGCAGGGAATACCGATCTGTATCCGGTAGTGCCGTTTGCCGTCGGCGGAGTCCAGCGTGTGCTCCTCGAACCGATAGTATGTCGTGGGACGATCCGCGACGGTTTCACCGACCAGCCGCTCGCCGCGGGTCGGTGCGAAAGCAGGGCGCTCCTGGACATGGGCCACGCCGGGCGTGACGCACAGGCAGATCAACATGAATGGCCTCAGCCATGATCGGAGACGCTGCCTGAACCGGGGTGGACACGGAGCAAGGGGGGCGGGGTGGAACATGAAGAGGGCGCCTTCCATTCGTCGGTACGATGCCCGATATTGAACCATGTGTGGCTCATGCCGGCCCCACCGCTCAACCGGGCAGCACACGTACCCAGTATCGGGTCCAGCGCTCGATGCGCAGTCCCTGGCCGGCGGCCAGCAGATCGAGCGCGGCATCGGTGTCGTCCAGGGGGTACACGCCCGAAACGCGCAGATCCGCCAATTCCGGGCATAGCCCAGGTGGCCGGCCCGATACCGGCCCAGTTCAGCCAGCCATTGCGGCAAAGGCATGTCGATGACGCTCAAGCGGCGTTCCAGCCACAGCCCCGCGCCCGGGTCCAGGGGCTGTTCCGGTTCGATGCGCCGGGCATTGAAGCGGGCGCTGCCGCCGGCCAGGAGCAGGCCGCCCGGCCAGCCACGTCAGGCCGCGCAGCAGGCTGGCATCGTAGGACAGCGATACGCCGGCCTCGCGCGCATAGCGGTTGAGCACGTCGGCCAGGTCGCCGCCGTCGATCCGGACGGCGGCGGGGGTATCCGTCTGCGCCCAGCCCTGGGCCGGAGGGCAGAGCAGCAGACCGAGGAGCAGGACACCCCGCAGCCCGCGGCGGCATGCGCGGGCGATGGGGGTGAGGGTTCCTGGTTCAGGGGAATCGACGGGGTGAGGGGGCATGTTGCGGCTTCCAGAAAAGAGGCAGATACCTGCGTGGTGATATCTGGAAGGACACGCGAGCCCATGCAAAAGGGCAAAACCGATAGAGTCAGACCCCTGCTCCCCGCGCTACATCAGCGGATGCGCCTGTGTTTGCAAGGCTTGCCGCAGCAGCCCCAGGCCAAGCAAACAGATCAGCACGCCGCCCGTCAGGCTCACCGTTTCGAGCATGAGGGGCAGTCGGCCCGCGCGGCGTCCGTTTGCGAAAAGATGGGCGATCCCCGCCCTGGCCGACATGACGCCGGCCGAGAGCGCACCCACCGTGATCGCGGTGCCTGCGGACATGGCCATCACGGCTGCGATGCCCGTCCATCGGGACCCCATGGAATGGGCCACCAGCAAGACGAGCAGCGCGCCGACACACGGCCTGATGCCGATGGCCAGCGCAATGGACAGGCCGGTGCGCCAACGCAATGGCGTTCTGGTGTGCATGGCCGCCAGATCGTGCAGGGCGCCGCAATCCGCGCACTGGACCCGCATGCCTGTGCCACCCGCGAATAGCGTTCCGCGCTTGACGCCCGATGGGCGGCTTCTTCGCCATTGCCGGTACAGGCCCGCCGCCCCTTTTGCCGCGAGCACGGCGCCCAGCGCGGCAACCAGGGCGAAACTCACGCTTTCGAATTGTGCGCCGACCCGTTGCGTATGGCGCAGTGAAAGCCCCAGCAGATCGACGAAAAATTCGACCAGCAGGATGGCGGTCAGGCCCTGGATGAGCGCGGCCAGCGTGGACAACAGCAGCCCGCGTGGCAGTCGTTCGCGGCTGGTGCCCAGATAGGTGGCCATCACGGCCTTGCCGTGGCCTGGGCCCGCCGCGTGGAAAACGCCATACAGAAAGCTCAGGCCGATGAGTGGCATGGCGGCCAGCCAGCTTTCCTGGCCGGCCGCCGCGCGCATGGCCTGTGCCAGTTGTCTGTGGAGTTCGGTCTGCATGGTCACGACCCAGGCCAGCCATTGGCCGGGCAAGGCGTTCAGGCTGAGAAACGCCCAGGCCGTGGCAACGAGCGCAACCAGGCCGATGAACACCAGGCACACCGCCCTGATGGAAAGGCCTGTGTGCCGAACTGTGTTGCGATGAGAACGGCTCATTCGCACTGGACGTCCACTTTTTCGGCGAACAGATCGCCCAGGGTGTCGTCGGCCTGCGCGCCTCGATCCAGCGCATAGGCCCGGGCAATGTCCTGTGGCGATGGGTTGGGGGGGATGACTTTCAGATGGCAGGCACGCCTAGTCGAGCCCTGGATCGATGGCGGCTGCTCGGGCAGGTGCATCATCTGGATGAAATAGGTGGGGTCGTAGATCTCGTAGGCGACATGCCGGCTCGTCGGATCGACCGGAGCGGCCAACGGAGCGGTGAAGGACAACTGCAGCCGCCCTTTTTTCATGGTTCCTTCGAATTGTGTGGCCCGGTCAAGCGGCACGGGGGTCCCATCGACGGTGACTTTCGTGAAATAGCCGTAAGGGCGCAGATTTTCCATGACTTCGCTGGCAAATTCGCCCACCGTCGCCCGCCCGGTGGGACTGTCCGCCGCCATGCCATCCATCACGGCGGCTGTATACATGTCATCGAAGAGCCACTGTTCCTTGAAGGCGGAAATTCTGCCGTCGGCCGCGACCAGGACAGTGCTCTGTACGTCGATCCATGCATGGGGATGTGCGTGTCCGGCCCAAGGCCAGAGCCCGATGCAGACGCTTGCAAGCAGACGGGCGAATCCCGGGCTTCGAGGCCTGGGGTTTCCCATGGGGGGCAGGGTGGCTTCACTTGATTTCATGCGCACCATTATGCCGGTCGGAAGCGTTTCGCCTTGAACTGCTTGAATCGATAAAATGTTATGTTATAACGTAGCATATTTGATTGAGCTTCTTCCCATGAAAACAAACGACCCTTTTGCTTCCGCGTTCATCGGGCGCGGCGCGTGGTATCGGCTGTTGATCGCGCTGGCCGTTCTTGGGCCGCTGTGGCTGGCCGTGCTCTGGGCGGTGGCTTTGCCATGAGCGCGTCGGCCATTCGCCTGCTCGACGTGACGGTCTCGTACGATCGCCATCCGGCCGTGCATCACGTCTCGGGTGTCTTCGACGCCGGAAGCCTCACCGCAGTCGTCGGGCCGAACGGCGCGGGCAAGTCCACGCTGCTCAAGGCGCTGATGCGGGAAGGGGCGCAGCGGCTCGAAGGACGGATCGATCGCGGTGGCCTGTCCAGCCGCGATTTCGGCTATCTGCCGCAGGCGGCCGAGATCGATCGCCACTTTCCGCTCACCGTGGCCGACGTGGTGCTGCTGGGGGGATGGCGCGCAGTCGGGGCGTTCGGAGGCGTCACGCGGGCACTGGCGGACCGCGCCCGCATGGCGCTCGCCGCCGTCGGCCTGGAGGGGCTCGAACGACGGCGCATCGACTCGCTGTCCGCCGGGCAGTTCCAGCGTGTGCTGTTCGCGAGGCTCGTCCTGCAGGACGCCAAGGTCATTCTGCTCGATGAGCCCTTCACGGCGGTCGATGCCCGTACGGTGCGGGACCTCCTGGGCATCGTCCTGCGCTGGCACGGGGAAGGCCGCACGGTGATCGCGGTCCTGCACGACTTCGAACAGGTGCGCGCGCATTTTCCCTCGACGCTGCTGCTCGCGCGGCATGTGATCGCCTGGGGCGCCACGCGGGACAGCCTGACCGAGGCGCGGCTGCGCGAGGCGCATGCCCTGGCGCAGGGCTGGGACGAGACCGCCGGCATCTGCGAAACGTCCCTGCGGAGTGTCGCATGAGCCTCCATGCTGCGCTGGTCGCGCCTTTCGTGGATTACGGATTCATGCGGCGGGCGCTCCTGGCTTGCGTCTCGCTGGGCCTCGGCGCCGGTCCGGTGGGCGTGCTCCTGATGTTGCGGCGCATGAGCCTGGTGGGCGATGCGATGAGCCATGCGGTCCTGCCGGGCGCCGCGGTCGGCTTCCTGCTGGCCGGCGGCCTGTCGCTGCCCGCGATGGGGCTGGGCGGACTGATCGCCGGCCTGGGCGTGGCGCTGCTGTCCGGGCTCGTCAGCCGCACGACGCGGCTCAAGGAGGATGCGAGCTTCGCGAGCTTTTACCTCGCCTCTCTGGCGCTGGGCGTGCTGATCGTCTCTCTGCGCGGGTCGAACATCGATCTGCTGCACGTCCTGTTCGGCACGATCCTGGCCATTGACGGGCAGGCGTTGTGCCTCGTGGCGGCCATCACGTCGGTGACGCTGCTGACGCTCGCGCTCGTCTACCGGCCGCTCGCCGTCGAGTGTTTCGATCCCGGATTCCTGAGGGCCGTGGGCGGGCGCGGCCCTCTGTACCATTTCGTCTTCCTGCTGCTCGTGGTGCTGAACCTGGTGGCGGGGTTCCAGACACTGGGCACCCTGATGTCCGTCGGCATGATGGTGCTGCCCGCCGTGACCTCCAGGCTCTGGGCCGACACGCTGGCCGGCATGGTGGCGGTCTCCGCCGCCGTGGCCTCTGTTTCCGGCTGGGCGGGGCTGCTGGTTTCGTATCACCTGCGGTTCGCCTCGGGGCCTTCGATCATCATCGTGGCATTCATCGTGTATTGCATTTCGCTGCTCGTGGCGCCTGCCGGCGCCTTGCGGCGTGTCATCAAGCGCCCGCACGTCGCGGGCTGAGTCCAACCTCCTGGAGAAAATTCATGACTCTGAAACCATTGTTCATCGCGATGCTGGGTGCGGCCGCGATCAGCCTGGGAAGCGCGGCTCGCGCGGAAACGATCCACGCCGTGGCAAGCTTCAGCATCCTGGCCGATGTGGTGCGGAACGTGGGCGGCACGCACGTCAAGGTGCGCAGCCTGGTGCCGCCCGATGGCGATCCGCATGATTTCGAACCGTCTCCCGATGACGCCAAGGCCCTGAAGGCGGCGGATGTCACCTTCCTGAGCGGCGAGGGCCTGGAATCGTGGTTCGCGCGTCTTGCCAAGGCTTCAGGCGCGAAGGCGGCACCGGTCGTGGTGTCGGACGGCATCGAGATCCGGATGATGGAAGAAGACGGCGAGAAGGTGCGGGATCCGCACGTGTGGAACAGCATCCCCAATGTGCTGATCTGGGTAAATCATATCGAAGCGGCGCTTTCCCGAAAGGACCCTGCGGATGCCGCCGTGTTCAAGGAAAACGCCGAACGCTATGCCCGGCAATTGAAGGCGCTGGACGCCGGCATCCGTGCGCGCATCGGCGCAGTGCCCGAAAACCGCCGCCAGGTTCTGACCAGCCATGATGCTTTCGGTTACTACGGTCAGGCGTACGGGGTGCGTTTCCTCGCGCCTCAGGGGGTCTCGACGGAAGCGGAGCCCTCGGCGGCCCAGATCGCCGAACTCATCGACCAGATCAAGCGCGATCGCATCCAGGTGTATTTCATCGAGAATTCGAACAGCGCCAAGCTGGTCGAACAGGTGGCCAAGGCGACTGGCGCGCAACCGGGCGGCGAGTTGTATCCCGAGTCCCTGTCGTCGGCGAACGGGCCCGCAGCGACTTACGTCAAACTGATGGAACACAACACGGACGAGATCGTCTCCGCCATCTCCAAATGAGCATCCGGGCGCCGGGGGCAGGCCGTCGCGCCGCGTCCCGGGGCCCGGACCATCCGCGACGCCGGCCGCGGGTGCGGCCGGTCACCGCGGCCCTTTCAGGGCTTGCCTGTCGGGGCGGGGGCGTCGGGCACATAAATGATTTCCCCGCTCCGCAGCCGATAGGCGGTGCCCACCCGTTCGCCCTGGCGGCTGCCGGCCTGGGCTTCGCTGGCGACGTAGCGGCTGACCTTGCCGCCTTCGCGCGTGATGATCTCCATGTCGGCCGTTCCAGGGTTCTTGACCATGGTGAAGTCCTTGGATGTCAGCAGGTCGGCCATCTTCAGGTTCGACACCAGGGCGATCATGAGCGCCAGCGCGAAGACCAGCGCCACGTCGAAAAGATTGACCAGGAACCCCAGGGGATCCATTTCATCGCCATCGCGTCCGCCGCGCAATACGGACCGGCGGCGCCTCATGAGGCCCCCCGCAGCCTGGCGCTGAAATATTCCAGCAGCGACAGATCGTCCAGCGCCCAGCGGTTGGCGGCCTGGTGCAGCAGGAAACCGATGGCGCCGATCACCAGGCCGACCACGGTCGTGGCGAAGGCGACTTCCATCTTGCGTGCCAGAAGACTGATGTCGCCGGCAGCCAGCCCGACCAGCGCCGGCCCCAGCGGAATGAGGGTGCCCATCAGACCCAGCAGAGGGCCGATCCGGGTCATGGTCCGGTACAGGCTCAACTGGCGATCCGTCCGCAGTTCGAAATCGGCAATCACGCGTTCATGCCAGGCGGGATCGGTGGGCTGACGCAGCAGGGCGTTGACCGCGGCATGCAGGGCGTCGGGCCGCCGGACGTTCGCGGCCAGTGCTTCCGTCACGGTCTGGACGCTGGCCGAATCGATGCCGCCCGTCTCCTGTGTCATGCGCCGTTGCCGCCGTTGGCGGTCTGCCCAAAGACCATAAAAGGCGCCCAGGGCGAACAGGCCGCGCGCGAGCAGATAGAGTATGGCCACGACCACCGGGACTTGCAGGGCGGCGGCAAGCCACGAGAGCGTCTGTATCAACGATTCCACTTCAACGATTCCAGAAAAAAGTTCGGCGCTGCCACAGCCGGCCCAGCGCCATCAGGCCGATCACGATCATCATCAGCAGGCCCAGGCGTTCCCACAAGGCAGGCGTATGGGAGACGAGGGGGGGGGGTGCGGCGGGCGCGCCAGCCACAGGGCGGCGCCCCTCTGGGCACCGTGCAGCCAGAGCCGCAGGCCCGTGCGCATGAGCGGGTCAGGCAGGAGTGCGTGCAGCAGGCGGGCTCCGCCGGAGAACAGGAGGGTCGCCACGATGGCGACGCCCCATGCCAGGACATTGAAATCGGCACCGTCGATGGCCAGCATGGCCCATGCCTGGACGAGAAACAATGCAAGCGGCAAGGAAGGGGGCGGGACGTAACGCAATGCGCGCCACAGCCCTGTGGTGCGGCCTTGCACGGTGACGATGGCCTGATTGCCGAACACCAGGGCTTCGATCAGCAGCAGTGCGGCAAGATCCTGCCGGCGCTGGGGGACCGCCAGCCATTGCGCCAGTTCGGCCACGCTGATGCGGCTGGCCGTTTCGCCCGCCAGCGCCAGAACGGCGGCCAGCGCCAGCGAAACGGCAGCCAGCCCACGGGGCTTGAGTTCAGCCATCTGCGCCATGGCCAGCAGGACGCAGGCCAGGCCCAGGATCAGCGGCAGCAGGCTTGAAAAGTTCATGCATGGAACTCCTGGGCCGCATGGCGTCGCCGGATCCAGAGGATCACGCCGGCCAGCGCGGCCAGCAGTGCCAGCAGCGCGCCCACGGGAGCGGCGTATCGATAGGCGGGGGAGACCGCCTCCGGTTCGGATTGCCGTGCCGGTTCCTGGACGGGTTCCGCGCCTGGTTGGCCGGCGGAAGGCCGGGCGGCCGCCGGATCCTCTTGTTTG
>CBFGXR010000070.1:0-7968 GCA_965652675.1 uncultured Castellaniella sp. | reverse complement strand
TTGGCGACCTTGTAGGTGTCGGTGGCCGTGACGCGCACGCAGTCCAGGTCCAGCCCCAGGGTGTTGGCCACGACCTGGGCGACCTTGGTGTTCAGGCCCTGGCCCATTTCCGTGCCGCCGTGGTTCACCAGCACGGAGCCGTCGCGGTAGATGTGCACCAGCGCGCCCGCCTGGTTGAAGGCCGGCACGTTGAAGGAAATGCCGAACTTCACCGGCGTCAGCGCCAGGCCCTTCTTCAAGATGGGGCTGGACGCGTTGAAGTCGTTCACCGCCTGGCGGCGCGCCCGGTAGTCGGAACTGGCGACCAGTTCGTCCACCAGCGGTTCGATCAGGTTGCCCTCGACCACCTGGCCGTAGGGCGTGGTGTTGCGCGTTTCGATGCCGTAGAAATTGGCCTGGCGCACGTCCAGCGGATCGTGGCCCAGGTCGCGGGCGATGCGGTCGATCACGACCTCGGTCAGCAGCGCGCCCTGCGGGCCGCCGAAGCCGCGGAAGGCCGTGTTCGACTGCGTGTTCGTCTTGCCGCACATGGCGCGCACGTCCGCCGCCGGGATGTAGTAGGCGTTGTCGAAGTGGCACACGGCGCGGCTGGCGACGGCTTCGGACAGGTCGGCGGAAAAGCCGGAATGCAGCGTCATGTCCAGGCGCATGCCCAGGATCCGGCCCTCGTCGTCGTAGCCGACTTCATATTCGTAATGAAAGCCGTGGCGCTTGCCGGTGATCATCATGTCGTCGTCGCGGTCCGCGCGCAGCTTCACCGGCCGCTGCAGCCGGTGCGCGGCGACCGAGGCCAGGCACGCGAAGATCGCCGACTGGGATTCCTTGCCGCCGAAGCCGCCGCCCATGCGCCGGCATTCGACCTGGACCTGGTGGGCGTGCCAGCCCAGCGTGTGGCCGACCACGGCCTGCATTTCCGTCGGGTGCTGGGTGGAGCACCAGACCAGCATGCCGTCCTTCTCGCGCGGGATCGCGTAGGCGATCTGGCCTTCCAGGTAGAACTGCTCCTGGCCGCCGCAGTCGAACGTGCCCTTCAGGCGGCGCGGCGCGGCGTCCAGCGCGGCCTGGACGTCGCCCTGGACCAGGCGCATGTCGGGCAGCGTGCGGGAACCGGCTTCCTTGGCCTGCACCGGCGTCAGCAGGTGGGGCAGTTCCTCGTAGTCGATCTTGCCCAGACGCGCGGCGCGGCGCGCGGCGTCCACCGATCGCGCCACCACCAGGAACAGCGGCTGGCCGACGTACTGGACCAGGTCCTCGGCCAGCAGGGGATCGTCGTGGATCACCGGGCCGCAGTTGTTCTCGCCCGGGATGTCGCGGGCCGTGAACACGGCGACGACGCCCGGCGCGCGGCGCACCGCGTCCAGGTCCATGCCGCGCACGCGGGCGTGCGCCTTGGCCGACTGGCCCAGGGCGGCGTAGACGGTGCCGCGCAGTTCGGGGATGTCGTCGGTGTAGACGGCCTCGCCGGTGACGTGCAGCGCGGCGGATTCGTGCGGACTGGACGCGCCCGCGGCGGGTTCGCCCTCGACGGGGCGGGGAATGCGGTCGTTGGCGACGGCCAGCCGGTCCAGTTCGACCGGCACATTGATGCGCATGTTCATGACGGATCCCTCAAGCGATGTCGGCCAGCGCGGCCGTGCTGACCTGATGCGTCGCCAGCGGCGCCCCAGGGGCGGTTTCCAGGTAGAAGCGGTACAGCAGATTGCGCGAGGCCAGCTGGCGGTATTCGCTGCTGGCGCGCATGTCGGTCAGGGGCTTGAAATCCTGCCCCACGGCGTCCATCGCGGCGCGGATATGGGCCTCGTCCCAGGGCTGGCCCAGCAGGACGGCTTCCACGGCGCGCGCGCGGCTGGGCGTGGCCGCGACCCCGCCGAAGCCGGTGCGCACGGATTGCACCGCGCCGGACTCGTCCAGGATCACGGCGAAGGCCGCGCACACCGCCGAGATGTCCTGGTCGAAGCGCTTGGACAGCTTGTAGTGGCGGAACTGACGGCCGGCCACCCGTACGGGCACGCGCAGGCCCTGCACGAATTCGCCGGGCTCGGACGCGTTCTTCTGGTAGCCCAGGTAGTAGTCCTCGAGCGGCATCTCGCGCACCCGCTCGCCCTGGCGCAGGATGATGCTGGCACCCAGGGCGATCAGCCCCGGCATGGAATCGCCGATCGGCGAGCCGTTGGCCACGTTGCCGCCCAGCGTGCCCGCGTTGCGGATCGGGAAGGACGCGAAGCGCTGGCGCATTTCGGCCAGTTCGGGGATGTGTTCGACCAGGGCGTCGAAGGCGTCGTTCAGCAGCGCGCCCGCGCCGATGAGCAGGTCGTCGCCTTCCAGGCGGATGTCGCGCAGTTCGGCCACCTGGCCGATGTAGATCAGGTGCGGCAGGTCGCGGAACTGCTTGGTCACCCACAGGCCCACGTCGGTGCTGCCGGCCAGGATGCGGGCGTCGGGATGGTCCAGGCGCAACTGCGCCAGCCGGGCCAGGGTGCGCGGCGCATGGAAGGTATGGCCGTCGTGCGTGTAGGTGAAAACGTCGTCGCGCCGCAGCGTGGCCAGGATGTCGGCCAGGGCCGCCCGGTCGAAGGGCACGGCGGGATAGCCGAACATTTCGCCGGCCGCGCGCACGATGGGCTGATAGCCCGTGCAGCGGCACAGGTTGCCCGACAGCGCGTCGTCGATCTCGGTGCGCGTGGGCGCGGGATCGTGGGGGCCGTGCGCCAGGTACATGCCCCACAGGGACATGACGAAGCCCGGGGTGCAGAAGCCGCACTGGGAGCCGTGGCAGTCGACCATGGCCTGCTGCACCGGGTGCAGCGCGCCGTCTTCGCCGCGCAGGTCCTCGACCGTGTACAGCGCCTTGCCGTCGAGCGTGGGCAGGAACTGGATGCAGGCGTTCACCGCCCGCATGGCCACGCCGCCCTGGCCGTCGGGCTCGGCCACCATGACGGTACAGGCGCCGCAGTCGCCCTCGGCGCAGCCTTCCTTGGTGCCCATGCAGCCCAGGTCCTCGCGCAGGTACTGCAGCACGGTGCGGGTCGTGGGCTGACCGGAAACTTCGTGGGTCTGGCCACGATAGTGAAAGCGAATGACATCGGTCTCCATCGCATCCCTCTTTTCATTGAACAGGTATTGGAATCACGATATCACCGCGTGACCGCCCCGGCCATTCACCCGGAATGATGGGGACTATCATGCCGGTATCCGGTGGACGGGCGGGGCACGCCCGTGAATAATAGGCCGATGCAACGAACCCGCGAACCCATGGACACGCATCTGCTGCGCATCCTGCAGATTCTGCTGACCGAACAGAGCGTCTCGCGCGCCGCCATCAAGCTGGGGCTGTCGCAGCCGGCCCTGAGCAATTCGCTGCGCCGCCTGCGCGACATCACCGGCGACCCGATCCTGGTGCGCGGCAAGACCGGCATGGTGCCGACCGGCCGCGGCCTGGAACTGCTGGCGCACGCCAACGAAGCCCTGAGCGCCATCGAACGCATCACCCAGCCGCCGGGCGCCTTCGATCCGGCCCGGTCCACGCGGGAATTCCACCTGGGGGCGCCGGATTACCTGGACGCGATGTTCCTGCCGAACATCGCCGAAATCCTGCGCCGGGAGGCGCCGCACGCCAAGTTCATCGTACACCCGATCAACGCCGATTACGACTACGCGGGCGGCCTGGAGGACGGCGGCCTGGACGTGGTGATCGGCAACTGGCTCGAACCGCCGCCGCAGATGCACATGGCGCGGCTGTTCGACGACGAGGTCGTCTGTATGATCGGCAGCCAGAACCCTGCCGCCCACCGCGAACTCACCCTGAAACACTACCTGGAACTGCCGCATCTGGCGCCCTTTCCCCACGTGACCGAACGCCAGAGCTTCATCGACGGCCACCTGGCTTCGCAGGGCCTGAAGCGCAACATCCAGATGACCATCCCGTATTTCGGCCAGGTGGCCGGCATGCTGCTGCGCACCGACCTGATCTTCACCACCGGCCGGCAGTTCGCCCAGCACTACGCACGCTACCTGCCCATCTCCATCCTGCCCGCGCCCCTGGCCTTTCCGCCCATGCGCTTCTACCTGCTGTGGCACCGCCGCTGCCACGGCGCCCCGGAAGTCGTCTGGCTGCGCCAGTGCATCGCCAAGGTCGCCGCCATGCTGCAGGCCAGCCTGGGCAGCGATCACCAGACCCCGTCCGCGCGGCATTCAGACAAACCCTAAGTCTCCCCAGAACACATCATCCGGGCTTGATAATCGTCATCAGGACGGCCCGCACAAATCGGGAAAACACGTCCCTAGAATGGTCTGACTCGTCAAGCGCCCGCCCCATCAGAAGGCGCCCACCATTCAGGAGACACCGCTCATGAGCGAGCAGGAACACGCCTTGTCGGCGGGGCTTGGCGCCCCCGCATCCCCCGTCGCCCCGACCTCGTGGCTCGACCAGCGCTTCCAGCTGGCGGCCCGCGGCACCAGCGTGCGCCAGGAAACCCTGGCCGGACTGACGACCTTCCTGGCGATGGTCTATTCCGTCTTCGTCGTGCCCGGCATGCTGGGCAAGGCGGGCTTCGACACCTCGTCGGTCTTCATCGCCGTCTGTCTCACCAGCGCCTTCGGCTCGCTGCTGATGGGCCTGTGGGCCAACCTGCCGATCGCCGTGGGCTGCGCGATCTCGCTGACGGCCTTCACGGCCTTCGACCTGGTCCTGGGCCAGGGCCTGTCGCCCGCCGTCGCCCTCGGGGCGGTGTTCCTGATGGGCGTCATCTTCACGGCCATCTCCGCCACCGGGGTGCGCAGCTGGATCCTGCGCAACCTGCCGACCGGCATCGCGCACGGCACCGGCATCGGCATCGGCCTGTTCCTGCTGCTGATCGCCGCCAATGAAGTCGGCCTGGTGGTGAAGAACCCCGGCCCCGGCCTGCCGGTGTCCCTGGGCGCCATCAACGCCATGCCGGCCCTGCTGTCGGTCCTGGGCCTGGCGGCGATCTTCGGCCTGGAGCGCCGGCGCGTGCCGGGCGGCATCCTGCTGGTCATCGTGGCGCTGTCGGCCTTCGGCCTGATCTGGGATCCGGCCGTGACCTTCAAGGGCCTGTTCGCCCTGCCGTCCTTCGGCGGCGAACACTCGCTGATCGGCGCCATGGACGTCGGCGGCGCGCTCAACGCGGTGGTCATCCCCAGCGTCCTCGCCCTGGTCATGACCGCCGTGTTCGACGCCACCGGCACCATCCGCGCCGTGGCCGGCCAGGCCGGCCAGCTGGACGAGAACGGCCAGATCATCAACGGCGGCCGCGCCCTGACGGCGGATTCGGTGAGCTCCATCGTGTCGGCCGGCCTGGGCGGCGCCCCGGCGGCGGCCTACATCGAATCGGCGGCCGGCACGGCGGCCGGCGGCAAGACCGGCCTGACCGCCACCATCGTCGGCCTGGGATTCCTGGCCCTGATCTTTCTGTCGCCGCTGGCGGGCCTGGTGCCGTCCTACGCCACCGCCCCGGCCCTGATGTACGTGGGCCTGCTGATGCTGGGCGGCGTGCGCAAGCTGCACCTGGACGACACCGTGGACACCATGGCCGGCATGGTCTGCGCCGTGTTCATCGTGCTGACCTGCAACATCGTCACCGGCATCATGCTGGGCTTCTGCACCCTGGTGATCGGCCGCCTGTTCGCCGGCGAATGGCGCAAGCTGAACGTCGGCACGCTGGCCATCGCCGTGGCGCTGGCGGGGTTCTACCTGGGCGGCTGGGCCATCTGAGCCCTGTCCGCGCCGGCCCCGGCGCGCGGGACGCCTCAGTCCCCGCGCGCCAGCACCGCCTTTCCACAATCCCCCAGCATATGACGCAGCCATTGATGGGAGGGCGCATGATGATTGCGCGCATGCCACAACTGATAGAACCGCATCGGCGGAAACTCGATCGGCGATTCCAGGACCGCCAGCGGCAGCAGTTCCGTGTAGTAACGGGCGAAATGCCGCGTGGTGGTGAACACCAGGTCCGTGCCCGGCAGCAGGTAGGGCGCCAGCATGAAGGACTGCGCCTCGACGCATTCCTCGCGCTGGATGCGCAGGGACGTCAGCACCGTGTCGATCATGCCGCGCTGGGTGATGGAATACGGGGTCGGCACCACGTGCGGCACGCGCCGGTAATCGTCCAGCGTCATGCCGCGCCGCGCCAGCGGGTGGTCGGCCGCCACCAGGCACACGATCTCGTCTTCCAGCAGCACCGACAGGTGCATGCGGTCGGGCGGTTCCGGCCAGTTGCCGATCACCACGTCCAGTTCGCCTTCCGCCAGGGAATGCTCGAAATCGAAATCCGGCCCCAGGGAATGCAGCACCAGCCGCGCATGCGGCGCCTCGCGGCGGAAGCGCGCCACCACCGACGCGGCGAAGGCCGGCGCCAGGTAGTCCGGCGAGCCGATGCGAAAGACCTGGCGGCTGCTGTCGGGCTCGAAGGCCTCGCCCGCTTCCAGCATCGAATCGATCGAGGACAGCGCCGTGCGGGCGTGTTCCAGGATGGCCAGCGCCCGGTCGGTCGGCACCATGCCGCCCTTTTCGCGCACCAGCAGCGGGTCCTGCAGGATCTGGCGCAGGTTCTTCAGCGCCACGCTGATGGCGGGCTGGGACTGATTGAGTTTCAGCGCCGTGCGCGACACGCTGCGTTCGGCCATCAGGATGCTGAACACCTTCAGCAGGTACGTATCCAGCGTTTCACTACCGCGTCGTGTCGACATCGTGTGGGTCTCCGTTCGTGCGGGGGCATGGACCTGCCGGCGTTCGGCCGCCCCCGGGAATGCGGCACAGCATATACCACTTATACCGCGTCGCGCCCTTCATTTGGCGCACGATACACCGTAGACTTTCCATCATGATGCACTCATCCATTCCTGTCATGACCTTGACCGAACTCTCCTCCCTGACCCAGGCCGAATTCTCCCGGGAGCTCGGTGCGATCTTCGAGCATTCCCCCTGGATCCCGGAACGCGCCTGGGCCGTCCGGCCCTTCGCCGACGTGGACGCGCTGCACCGGGCCATGATGCGCGTGGTGCGCGAAGCCGATCCGGCCGAACAGCTCGCCCTGATCGCCGCCCACCCGGAACTGGCCGGCAAGGAAGCCGCCGCCGGCACCCTGACCAGCGATTCGACCAGCGAACAGCGCGGCGCCGGTCTGGACCAGTGCAGCCCCGAAGAACTGCGGCGCCTGCGCGGCCTGAACGCCGCCTACCGCCAGCAGTTCGGCTTTCCCTTCGTGATCGCCGTCAAGGGCCGCAGCCGCTACCAGATCATGGACGCCATCGAACAACGGCTGCACAATGAACGGGATGCCGAATTCGACACCTGCCTGGACCAGATCGGGCAGATCGCGCGCTTCCGTCTCGACGCCCGGTTCGCCGCCTGACGCGCCGGACATTCCACGGAGTCCCTGTTCATGACCACCACGCTGACGTCCCTGACCATAGAACCCCTGACGCGGGAAGCCTTCGCGCCCTTCGGCGACGTGATCCAGGCGGACGACTCGGTCAGGCATTTCACCATCAACGAAGGCAACACCGAGCGCTACCACGACCTGGCGCGCATCGATCCGGGCCAGGACGGCCGCGCCATCGTCTCGATCTTCCGCGGCCTGCCGCGCACGCTGCCGTTCACCGTCACCATGATGGAACGCCACCCCAAGGCCAGCCAGGCCTTCGTGCCGCTGTCCGGGCGCCCCTATCTCGTCGTGGTCGCCGATCCCGCGTCCACGCCCACGGTCGCCGACCTGCGCGTGTTCCTGTGCCGGGGCGACCAGGGCGTGAACTACGCGCGCGGCGTCTGGCACCACCCGCTGCTGGCGCTGGACACCGTCTCCGACTTCCTGATCGTCGATCGCGCCGGTCCGGGCGACAACTGCGACGTCGTCCAGATGGAAGCGCCCAGCGTCATCCCCACGCTGGACTGAATCCGTGCCATGGTCGCGGCGCTGGGCGTGAACATCGGCTGGCTCAATACCTTCATCT
>CBFGXR010000069.1:0-7975 GCA_965652675.1 uncultured Castellaniella sp. | reverse complement strand
CGCGTGGCGAGCTGCGCGTGGATCTCGAGGCCAATGACGGTCTCCCACTCGCTCACGAGTACTTCTCCGGGATGCGGCGATGCCAATCCGTCTCGCGCTGGTAGGCATGCGCGACGTTTAAAAGTTTTGCCTCCGCGAAATGCGAGCCCACGATCTGCAGGCCCACGGGCAAGCTGCGCACGAAGCCGCACGGAATCGAGACGGCAGGCAATCCGGCGAGGTTCGCGCCGATGGTGTAGATGTCGTTCAGGTACATGGTAATGGGATCGTCGCTCTTGGAGCCCAACTCAAAGGCAGGCGTGGGCGACGTCGTCCGGGGTCGAGAACCGCCCCAGCGGGATGCCGGCGGTGAATTTGGCGCGGTTTTCCGGCGTGTCCGGCACCCCCATGAATTCCGACAGCAGGCCGGTGGCGCCCACCACGGGGTTGACGCAGTTGACGCGGATGCGGTCCGGGCCCAGTTCGGCCGCCATCGAGCGGCTGGTGGTCACCACGGCGCCCTTGGTGCCGTTGTACCAGGTCAGGCCGGGGCGCGGCCGGATGGCGGCCGTGGAGGCGATGTTCACGAACACGCCGCCGCCCTGCTGGCGGAAATGCGGCACGAAGGCCTGGGCGCTGAGATAGATGCTCTTGACGTTGATGGCGTAGATCCGGTCGAATTCGGCCTCGGTGACTTCGAGCATGGGCCGGTTGCGGTGCGTGGCCCCGGCGTTGTTGACCACGATGTCCAGGCCGCCGAAATGCGCCAGGGCCTGCGTCAGCAGGCCGCGCATGCTGGCCGCATCGGCGACGTCGACGTGCGCGAATTCGGCCTGTCCGCCGGCCGCCCGGATCTGGTCGACGGTCTCGCGGCCGTGTGCGTCGTGGATGTCGGCCACGACCACCCGGGCGCCCTCGCGGGCGAATACCGAGGCGATGCCCCGGCCGAACCCGGAACCGGCTCCGGTGACGATGGCGGTCTTGTCGCGCAGGCGCATGGATGTGTCTCCTTCAGGCATCCTGACCGTAGCGGATCGCCACGGTCTTCAGTACGGTGAAACCCAGCAGGGCTTCGAAGCCTTTCTCGCGGCCGTGGCCGCTGGACTTGACCCCGCCGAAGGGCAGTTCGACGCCGCCGCCGGCGCCGTAGTTGTTGATGAAGACCTGGCCGCAGCGCAGGTGGCGGGCCATGCGCAGCTGCCGCCCCCCGTCGCGGGTCCAGACGCCGGCCACCAGGCCGTAGTCGGTCGCATTGGCCAGGGCCAGGGCGTGGGCCTCGTCGCGGAAGGGCTGCGTGACCAGCACCGGGCCGAAGATTTCTTCCCGGACCAGGGCGCTGTCCTGGGGCACGCCGCGGAACAGCACGGGTTCCTGGTAGTAGCCGTCCGGCGGCGCGCCGTCCAGGATGCGGCCCCGGGCGGCCTCGGTCAGGCCTTCCCGGCGGGCGGTGTCCAGCATCGCGCGCACGCGGTCGTACTGCGCGCGGTTGACCAGCGGCCCCAGGTCGGCGTCCGACGCGGGCGGGCCCGCGCGCAGGGCGCGGAAGCGGTCGGCGACGCGTTCGACGAAGGCGTCGTGGATGCTTTCATGGACCAGCAGCCGGCTGCCCGCCGAGCAGGTCTGGCCGCTGTTCTGGATGATGGCGTTGACGACCACCGGCAGGGCGGCGTCCAGGTCGGCGTCCTCGAACACGATCTGCGGCGATTTGCCGCCCAGTTCGAGCACCGCCGGGCAGTGATGCCGCGCGGCGGCCTCGGCGACCCGCTGGCCGGTGGCGGTGGAGCCGGTGAAGGAGATGTGCCGGATGCCGGGGTGGGCGCTCAGGGCCGCGCCGGCTTCGGCGCCGTAGCCGGTGACGACGTTCAGTGCCCCGGGCGGGAAGCCGACCCGGGCGGCCAGGTCGGCCAGGTACAGGGTGGACAGGCTGGCGTCCTCGGCGGGCTTGACCACGCAGGCGTTGCCCGCCGCCAGGGACGCGCCGACGCTGCGGCCGAAGATCTGGACCGGGTAGTTCCAGGGGATGATGTGGCCGGTGACGCCGTGCGGTTCGCGCACCGTCATGACCAGGGTGCCGGTGTCGTAGGGCAGGGTTTCGCCGTGCAGCTTGTCGCAGGCGCCTGCGTAGTATTCGAAATAGCGCGCCAGGGCGACGACGTCGTTGCGCGCGGTGCGCGGCGTCTTGCCGGTGTCGCGCGCCTCGAGGGCAGCCAGTTCGTCGGCGTGTTTCAGCACGGCGCGGCCCCAGGCCGCCAGCAGGCGGCCCCGGTCGCGGGCGCAGGTCAGCGCCCAGGGGCCGTCGAAGTGTTCGCCCATGGCCGCCTGGGCGGCCCGGACCGCCTGGTCGACGTCTTCCGCCGAGCCCCGGGCGATGCGGTCGAAGGCCTGGCCGTCCGCGGGATCGATGACCGGAATCGTGCGGTCGTCCGGCACGGGCCGGCGGGCGTTGGCGATGAAGTGATGGGCGGGCATGGCGGGTTCCTGGCGGATGGCGGTGTCGTGAGGGCGCGACCAGCGGGGGTTCGGAGGTGGCGTTCAGCCGGCGCGGGCGACGAGGTCGGCGATCGCGCGGCCCATGTCGGCGGTGCGCGCCGCGCCCCCCATGTCGGGCGTGCGCGGGCCTTCGGACAGCACGGTCTCGATGGCCCGCAGGATGGCGTCGGCCGCCTGTTGCCAGGCGGGGTCGCCCTGCCCCAGGTGTTCCAGCATCAGGGCCGCCGACCAGATCTGCCCGACCGGATTGGCGATGCCCCGGCCCGCGATGTCCGGCGCGGAGCCGTGCACGGGCTCGAACAGGGACGGATGGCGTCGGTCCGGGTTCAGGTTGGCCGACGGCGCGATGCCGATCGTGCCGGTGCAGGCCGGCCCCAGGTCGGACAGGATGTCGCCGAACAGGTTCGAGGCCACGATCACGTCGAAGCGGTCGGGGTGCTGCACCAGGTGGGCGCAGAGGATGTCGATGTGGAATTTGTCCCAGGTGACGTCGGGATATTCCAGGCCGATGGCGGCGACGCGTTCGTCCCAGAACGGCATGGTGATGGAGATGCCGTTGGATTTCGTGGCCGCCGTCAGGTGGCGGCGCGGCCGCCGGGCGGCCAGTTCGAAGGCGTAGCGCAGGACCCGGTCGGTGCCGGAACGGGTGAACACCGATTCCTGGATGGCGATTTCCCGGTCGGTGCCGGCGAACAGGCGGCCGCCCGCGTTGGAGTATTCGCCCTCGGTGTTTTCGCGCACCACCAGGAAGTCGATGTCGCCGGGCAGCCGGCCGGCCAGCGGGCAGGGCACGCCGGGCATCAGCCGCGCCGGCCGCAGGTTGACGTACTGGTCGAACTCGCGGCGGATGGTGATGATGGATTCCCAGATGGCGACGTGGTCCGGCACCCGGTCGGGCGCGCCCACGGCGCCGAACAGGATGGCGTCGTGCCCGCCGACGCGGTCCTTCCAGTCGGCCGGCATCATGCGGCCTTCGCGCAGGTAATGGTCGCAGCCCCAGTCGAAGGATTCGAAGGCCAGTCCCAGGCCGAACCGGGTGTCGGCGGCTTCCAGTACCCGCAGGCCTTCCGGCATGACTTCCATGCCGATGCCGTCGCCGGGGATCACTGCGATCTTTCGTGTCATGCGGGCTTCCTGGTGGGGTGGACGCGGGCCCCGGATCGTGTCGCCGGGCCCGTTCGAAACTCTAGCGAATTTTGGCGCCGCGCGATAGCGGGGAAACCGGACGCGGCGCCCGGGCAGGACCGCCGTGCGCGCCCGGACCCCTGTGATAACCCGAATCCGTGCGCGGTTTCCATTGCGACGCCGCCGGACTTCATGTTAGAACACCAGGGCTTTGACGCTTTGCGCGCGGCGCGGTTCCGATGGATCGCGCCAGGGGCGCGGGCCGGACAATACTCATATCGGATTCGGGAGACGACATCATGTTCCAAGGTAAGAAATTCGCAGGATGGCTCGCGGCCGCGGCCCTGGTCGGCATGATGGCGTCCGCGCCGGCGCTGGCGCAGACCACGCTGAAGATGGCCTATGCGCTGTCCGAGAACTCGCACTATGGCGCGGGCGCCGCCGCCTTCGCCAAGTCCCTGGAAGCCAGCACGCCGGACTTCAAGATCCAGCAGTTCCCGAACAGCGCGCTGGGCGGCGAGCGCGAGGTCATCGAAGGCCTGCAGCTGGGCACCATCGACCTGGCCATCGTGTCCACGGGCGCTACGCTGAATTTCGTGCCGCAGACCGGGGTGTTCGACATCCCCTTCCTGTTCCGCGACCTGGCCCATGCGCGCAAGGTCCTGGACGGCAAGATCGGCCAGGACATGCTGGCCGAATTCCCCAAGCGCGGCCTGGTGGCCCTGGCCTGGGGCGAACAGGGCTTCCGCCACCTGACCAACAACGTCCGGCCGGTGAAGGAACCCGCCGACATCAAGGGCCTGAAGATCCGCACGACGGAAAATCCGATCCACATCGCCGCGTTCCGCGAACTGGGCGTGCTGGCCACCCCCATGGCCTGGCCCGAGGTCGCCACCGCCCTGCAGCAGGGCACCATCGACGGCCAGGAAAACCCGCTCTCGGTGATCGTTTCCGTGAAGATGTGGCAGCTGCAGAAATACCTGTCGCTGACGGCGCACGTCTACGGCCCGGCGCTGATCCTGATGGCGCCCTCCGTGTATGACGGTCTGGACGACGCCGGCAAGGCCAAATTCAAGGAAGCCGCCGCCGCCGGCGCCAAGGCCATGCGCGCCTACGTCGACCAGGTCGAAAAGGACGGCATCGAAACCCTGAAGTCCAACGGCATGCAGGTCAACACGGTGGACCATGCCGCCTTCGTCAAGGCGGTCCAGCCGGTCTATCCGCAGTACTACAAGCAGTTCGGCCAGGCGCTGGTGGAATCCATCCGCGACACCCAGTAGTCATGCGGGCGCTCGGCCTGATCGACCGGGGCCTGTCCCGGCTGGTGTCCTGGGTCGCGCAGGCCCTGTTGTGGTCCGCCGTCGCGGCGGGCTTCTACCAGGTCCTGGCGCGCTTCGTCCTGGAATCGCCCTCGGCCTGGTCCGAGGCCTGGACGCGGGCCTCCATCATCTGGGCGGTGATGCTGGGGGTGGCCCTGGCCTTCCGCCAGGGCGCCATGCTGGGCGTGGACCTGCTGCACAACCTGCTCGCTCCGCATCGGGCGCGCATGCTGGAACATCTCGTCCTGCTGATCGTCGTGGGCTTCCTGGGTTTCCTGATCTGGATCGGGGCCGACATGACCTGGCGCGTCCGCTTCCAGACCACGCCCAGCATGGGCGTTTCCATCTCGTGGATCTACCTGTCCATTCCCGTGGGGGCCACGCTGTCCCTGTTCGCCGCGCTGGCCTGCTGGGCCGAAGGGCCGCGGCGCGTCCACATTGAAACCGTCTGACCGGGGAACCGCATCATGTCGCAGTTGATGGTCGTTTCCATGTTGCTGTTCTTCGGCCTGACCGTGCCGGTGGCCGTGTCGATCGGCCTGGCCACCATGGCCGGGGTCGGCTTCGATGGCCACATGACCTGGCTGGTGATCGCGCAGCAGCTCTACGCCGCCCTGGACAAATACCCGCTGGTCGCCGTGCCCTTCTTCATCCTGGCCGGCAACCTGATGGAAGAAGGCGGCATTTCCGAGCGCATGGTCGAATTCGCCAAGAGCGTGGTGGGCGGCGTGCAGGGCGGGCTGGCCTGCAGCTGCGTGCTGACCTGCATGATCTTCGCGGCGGTGGCCGGGTCCAGCGTGGCCACGACCTTCGCGGTGGGGGCCATCCTGATTCCCGCCATGGTCAAGCACGGCTATCCGGCGCCCTTCGCGGCCTCGCTGCAGGCCTCGGCGGCGGAACTGGGCGTCATCATCCCGCCGTCCATCCCGATGATCCTGTACGCCGTGTCCACCGACACCTCGGTGGGCGAGGTCTTCATCGCCGGCATCGGGCCGGGCCTGTTGATCGTCATCGCGCTGATGGCCTACGTGTGGCTGTACGCGCGTCGCAACGGCCTGGGCAAGCACGACGGCGACGGCCGCCTGCCGGTCTGGACCGCCTTCAGGAAGGCCTGGTGGGCGCTGCTGATGCCGGTCATCATCCTGGGCGGGATCTACGGCGGCATCTTCACGCCGACCGAGGCCTCGGCCGTGGCGGTGGTGTACGCCCTGATCGTGGGCACCTTCGTCTATCGCCGGCTGACGTTCGCCACGCTGGGCCGCACGTTCCACCGCTCCGTGGTGTCCACGGCGATCATCATGTTCATCATCGCCAACGCGGGCGTGTTCGGCTTCCTGCTGAACCGCGCCGGGGTGCCGATGATGCTGGGCGAATGGCTCAGCCACCTGTTCGGCAGCGAGATCACGTTCCTGCTGGGGGTGAACGTCGCCCTGTTCATCATCGGCATGTTCATCGAGACGTCCGCGTCCATCGTGGTGCTGGCGCCCCTGCTGCTGCCGGTGGCGACGCAGTTCGGCGTCGATCCGGCGCACTTCGGGGTGATCATGGTGGTGAACCTGGCCCTGGGGATGGTGACGCCGCCTTTCGGCGTGAACCTGTTCGCCGCCTGCACGGTCGCCAAGGTGCCCATCGAACGCCTGATCCGGCCGCTGCTGCCCTTCGTCGGCGTGGTGGTGGTCTGCCTGATGGTGATCACCTACTGGTCGGACCTGTCGCTCTATTTCCGCGATCTGGTGTATCGCTGATGCGCCGATAGCCGGCGCCCGGCGTCCGGACGAAAAAAATCCCCGGTTTTATCCCGGGGATGAGCCCGGACATGGGTCAGTCCCGGCGGACTGACCCATGCCTGGCGAATCGGAGCGGCTTGCAAGCCGCGACGTGGAGAGCTGTCACGGCGTGAGATTCTTTCAAGCCGCGATGTGGGATCAGCTTTTCTTGCGGATGTCCTTCAGCTGGTCCTGCACCGCGTTCCACAGGTCCGAACCCACCGACTTCTCGATCTGCGCATTGACCGGCGCGATGGTCTCGCGCATCTTCTGCACGGCCTCGGGGCTGACGGTGTTGACCTGCATGCCATCGGCCTTCAGCTGCGCCAGGGCCTTGTCGGCTTCCGCGCGGGTGTCCTTGCGCTCGAAGTCGCGGCTGACGGCGGCGGCCTTGAGCAGCACGTCGCGCTCGTCGGCGCTCAGGCCGTCCCACCATTTCTTGCTGGCGGTGACGATCCAGGGGCTGTAGACGTGGTTGGTGATGCTCAGGTATTTCTGGACTTCGTAGAACTTGCTCGACAGGATGGTGTTGTAGGGATTTTCCTGGCCGTCCACCGTCTTCGTTTCCAGCGCGGTGAACAGTTCCGAGAACGGCAGCGGCACGGCGTTGGCGCCCAGGCGCTGGAAGGTTTCCAGAAACACGTTGTTCTGCATGACCCGCAGCTTCAGGCCGCTGAAGTCCTCGGGGCCGGTGACCGGCTTCTGGCTGTTGGTCAGATTGCGGAAGCCGTTTTCCCAGTAGACCAGGCCCACCAGGCCCTTGTCCTCCAGCTTGTGCATGATGGCCTGGCCGGTCTTGCCGTCCAGCACCTGGTCGGCCTCCTCGCCGGAGTTGAACAGGAAGGGCGTGTCCCACAGTGCCATTTCCGGGGTGATGCCGACCAGGGTGGCGGTGGAGCCGACCATCATTTCCTGGGCGCCGCCGATCAGCGCCTGCTGCATCTGGATGTCCGAGCCCAGGGCGGCGGCGCCGACGGCGCGGATCTTCATCTTGCCGCCCGACAGCTTGGCGACCTCGTCGGCGAAGACCTGGACGGCGCGGCCCTGGTTGGAATCCTGGTTCAGGACGAAATCGGGGTGATCCTTGCGCGGCAGGAACTTGATATTGTGCTGCACGAAGTATCCCTTGTGAACGAGATACTCCTCGACGATCTGCTCAAGAATGTCCTCTTTGGTGGCCACCAGGTTTTTTTTAAAATCCAGCAAGCCAATGTTGATGGAAAAGCGCTTAACATCCACGCCAACAAAAAAAGCAGCTTCGGCCACAAGGCCGTACATGCTGGCCCGGCGTCCGCC
>CBFGXR010000068.1:0-8039 GCA_965652675.1 uncultured Castellaniella sp. | reverse complement strand
GGCCCCGAGCTTGCAGGATGGCCTGGCCGAGTCGCAGGCGGCCAGCAGCGTGGCCGCCGGTTTGGCCACGCCGGTCAGGGGGTAGCGTTCGGTGTGGCCCTTGATGGTGACGGCCAGATCGCCGTCGGCGCGCAGCATCTGGCGCAGGCAGCTTCGGAGGCGGGCGGCGGATCGTGGACGGGTCATGGGCGGGCTCGTGAAGGTCGGGATTGCAAAGGTGGGCGGGGCGAGGGAGACGATCCGGGCGGGCCGGAGGCGCCGGGGCGCCGCGCCTACCCGGTCAGCCACTTGAAGGGCAGCGTCACGCACCTGAACGTCCAGCCGTTGGCCGTGATCAGCTTCAGCAGGGGATCGCGCATTTCCCGGATGTCGAACGCATAGCTGTAGCTGAGTTTGGCCACGGGCCGGCCGTCTGCGATCTGGATGCCGTACACCGTTTCCCGCTGGGTTTCGTAGAACGTGACGGCGCCCCACTGCTTGTAGAACGACAGGCTCAGGCCGCCCGCGCCGGCCGAGGCGTTGAACCGGGACTGCGTCTCTCGTACCCGCGCCGTATGATCGGATTCGTCGAGGCGGATCGTGAGCCGGGTGAGTTCCGTGATCTTGTGCAGCCGCAGCAGGTCCAGCCAGGTGGCGTCGGCGTATTTCCAGTCCACGATGATTTCGTCCGGGCGCTTGCCGAGGGTGACGGTGAAGGGGAATTCGGCGCCGTCGTTGAGGGTCTGCAGGCGCTGGCGCAGATCCTGCAGGGCGATCGGGCGGGCCCCCGGTTCGGGATCGAAGGTCATGGACCAGCTCACCAGGCGGATGAAGACCAGGGCCAGCACGACGATGTAAGGCAGCAGGAACAGCAGCGGCGAGGGCATGTCCGGCCGGTCGAAGTCGTAGGCGTTGAGACTGAAACCGGTATACGCCCGCGCGTGCAGGAAGACGCTGCCCGGCAGGGTCAGCAGGACGAAGAACGCCAGGAAAAAGACGACGGGCCGCCGGTTGTCGGGCAGCACAAAGAACAGGAACACCATGGCCAGCACCGCCGCCAGCAGGATGATGCCCAGCACCGCCCCCAGCATGTGATCGTGGATGTCGGTGCGTTTCCAGGCGATGTAAATCAGCGACAGCGCCAGGATGACCGTGATGCCCATGACGCCCAGCGCCAGGGCCGTGCCTTTGCCTTCCATGCCGCCTCCCTGTTCTTGAAGGGAGTCTATCAAGCGGTGCGCGAAAGCGATTCATTCAAATGAATGAATCGCGTGGGGGATCACCCAAGAAAACGGCGCCGATGGGCGCCGTGGTGAAACATGCGGGGGCTCTTACTTCAGGTTGCCCGACAGGAACTGCCGCAGCCGGGGGCTTTGCGGGTTGTCGAAGAGGTCGGCCGGGGGGCCGACTTCCTCGGCCACGCCCTGGTGCAGGAACATGACCTGGGACGCCAGGTTGCGCGCGAAGCCCATTTCGTGGGTGACGACCAGCATGGTGCGGCCTTCCTCGGCCAGCTTCTGCATGACCTTCAGGACCTCGCCCACCAGTTCCGGGTCCAGGGCGGACGTCGGTTCATCGAACAGCATGACTTCGGGTTCCATGGCCAGGGCGCGGGCGATCGCCACGCGCTGCTGCTGGCCGCCCGACAGGGACGAGGGATACTGGGTTTCGACCCGGGGGTCCAGGCCGACCTTGGCCAGGTAGTGGCGGGCGCGTTCGACGGCCTCGGCCCGGCTCAGTTTCAGCACCTGGATCGGGGCCTCGATCACGTTGCCCAGCACGTTCATGTGCGCCCACAGGTTGAAGTGCTGGAACACCATCGCCAGTTTGGAGCGTAGGCGGCGCAGCTGGTCCAGGTCGGCGGCGTGGGGTTCGCCGTGCTTGTCGTGGACGATCTTCAGCAGTTCGCCGTTCAGCGACACCGAGCCCTGGTTGGGCTTTTCCAGGAAGTTGATGCAGCGCAGGAAGGTCGATTTGCCCGAGCCGCTGGAGCCCAGGATGCAGATCACGTCGCCGGCGTTGGCCGTCAGCGAGACGCCCTTGAGGACCTCGTTGTCGCCGTAGCGCTTGTGGATGTTGAGTACGTCGAGTTTGGACATGGGAATCAGCGGTGGGTGCCCAGGTAGGCCAGCGTGCGGCGCTCGAACCGGCGGAACAGCCCGATCAGTGTAAACGACAGGCACAGGTAGAGCAGGGCGGCCAGCCCGTAGGCGGCGAAGGTCTGGTAGGTGGCCGAATTGGCGTCGCGGGCGATCTTGAGGATGTCGGGCACGGTGGCGGTGAAGGCCAGGGACGTGGCGTGCAGCATCAGGATGACCTCGTTGCTGTAGGCCGGCAGCGCGCGGCGCAGGGCCGACGGCAGGATCACCCGGCGGTACATCGCGAAGCGCGTCATGCCGTAGGCGCGCGCGGCCTCGATTTCGCCCGCGCCGGTGGCGCGGATGGCGCCGGCGAAGATTTCCGTGGTGTAGGCGACGGTGTTCAGCGTCAGGGCCAGCACCAGGCAGTTGAAGCCGCTCTGGAAGAACGCCGCCAGGGGCGGGGTGTGCTTGACGAAGTCCAGGCTGTAGACGCCGGCGTAGATGAACAGGATCTGCACGTACAGCGGCGTGCCCCGGAAGACGTAGCTGAACGCCCACAGCGGGATCGACAGCCAGCGGCGCGAGGACACGCGCGCCACCGCCAGGCCGATGGAGATGAAGAAGCCCATCGACACCGACAGCACCAGCAGCCAGAGGGTGACGGCCATGCCCGACAGGCTGCCATTGCTGGCGTACAGGTAGGCGCGCCAGAATTGGTCGAGCACGTCGATCATAGCTGCGCCTCGCGCACGCCCACGCTGTAGCGCCGGTCCAGCCAGTACAGGATGCCGTTGGACAGGGTGGTCAGGGCCAGGTAGATCAGGCCGGTCAGGCTGATGAACAGGAACACCCGGAAGGTGACGTTGCCGGCGTCCTGGGCGACCTTGACCACGTCCGTCAGGCCGATCAGGGACACCAGGGCGGTGGATTTCAGCAGGACCTGCCAGTTGTTGCCGATGCCGGGCAGGGCGTGGCGCATCATCTGCGGGAACAGGACGCGGCGGAAGACCTGGAATTCACGCATGCCGTAGGCGGTGGCGGCTTCCATCTGGCCGTAGGGCACGGCCATGAAGGCGCCCCGGAAGGTCTCGGCGAAATAGGCGCCATAGATGAAGCCCAGCGTCAGCACCCCGGCGCCGAAGGGATCGATGTCGATCGGGTCCAGTCCGAGCAGGTCGGTCAGATCGTTCAGGTAGATCTGCATGCTGAAGAAGATCAGCAGCATCAGCACCAGGTCCGGGACGCCGCGGATGAGCGTGGTGTAGGCCGTGGCGGCCAGTCGGGCGCCCCACGAGGCCGAGAGCTTGGCCCAGGCGCCCAGCAGCCCCAGCCCCACGGCCACGGCCAGGGACAGCAACGCCAGCTTGATGGTGACCCAGGTCCCCGCCAGCAGCAGGGGGCCGTAGCCGTCTAGAAACATGGAAATCGGGGATGGACGAAGGAGCGGACCGCCCCGGCGCGCGCGCCGGAGCGGCCGCGCCCGGATTGGGACGGGCCGGCCGCGCGGTCAGGCGACATGGCGCGGCGGGCGCGGGATCACTGGGCGGGGAACTGGATCAGGCCTTCGGCGAAGTATTTCTTCGCGTAGCCCTGGACCGTGCCGTCGGCCAGCATGGCCTTGAGGACCTTGTCCACGTCGGCCTTGAGCGCGTTGCCCTTGCGGATGCCCATGGCGATGGGTTCGTTCAGGATCGGGTCGTCCACCCGGCGCCGAAGGGATCGATGTCGATCGGGTCCAGTCCGAGCAGGTCGGTCAGATCGTTCAGGTAGATCTGCATGCTGAAGAAGATCAGCAGCATCAGCACCAGGTCCGGGACGCCGCGGATGAGCGTGGTGTAGGCCGTGGCGGCCAGTCGGGCGCCCCACGAGGCCGAGAGCTTGGCCCAGGCGCCCAGCAGCCCCAGCCCCACGGCCACGGCCAGGGACAGCAACGCCAGCTTGATGGTGACCCAGGTCCCCGCCAGCAGCAGGGGGCCGTAGCCGTCTAGAAACATGGAAATCGGGGATGGACGAAGGAGCGGACCGCCCCGGCGCGCGCGCCGGAGCGGCCGCGCCCGGATTGGGACGGGCCGGCCGCGCGGTCAGGCGACATGGCGCGGCGGGCGCGGGATCACTGGGCGGGGAACTGGATCAGGCCTTCGGCGAAGTATTTCTTCGCGTAGCCCTGGACCGTGCCGTCGGCCAGCATGGCCTTGAGGACCTTGTCCACGTCGGCCTTGAGCGCGTTGCCCTTGCGGATGCCCATGGCGATGGGTTCGTTCAGGATCGGGTCGTCCAGCGTCATGGCGGCGAGTTCGTAGCCGGCGCCCTCGGGCTTGTTCAGGAAGCCGTCGACCGCGCTCTGGGCTTCCTGGAAGGTGGCGTCCAGGCGGCCGGCCGTGACGTCCACGTAGGCGTTCGTGTAGCTGGGGTAGGCGACGACTTCGACGCCCTTGGGCGCCCAATGCTTGCGGGCATAGGTTTCCATCGTGGTGCCCTGCTGGACGCCGACGCGCTTGCCCTTCAGGGATTCGGCGGTGGGTTCCAGGCCGCTGCCCTTCTTGACCATCAGCTTGACCGGCACGATGTACATGGGCGTGGAGAAGTCGATGACCTTTTTCCGCGCCTCGGTGGCGGTCATGGTGGAATTGGCCAGGTCGAACTTGCGCGCCTGCAGGCCGGGGATCAGGCTGTCGAAGGACTGGTCGATCCACACGCAGGTGCGGTTCAGCCGCTTGCAGACTTCGTTGCCGATGTCGATGTCGAAGCCTTCGAGCTGGCCGTTGGGGTTGCGGTATTCGAACGGCGGGTAGCCGGCTTCGGTGGCGATCTTGAGTTCCTTGGCGTCGGCGGCGGAGCCGACGGCGGGGATCAGGCCGGCCGCGATCAGCAGCGCGGCGCCAAGCAGGGTGGTTTTCATCGAATCGTTCTCCTGGGGAGCCGGTCGGCGGGTGGCGCCGGCCGGCGGTGACAAGGCGTGATGTTAACCCAGGTCTTCGCCGGACCGCATCGAGCATTACCCCTAGGGGCGGTTCGGAACCCCCTCGGAAGGGGCCGCATGGTCGCGCGCCGGCCGCGCGTTCAGGTCGGCAGCGCCGGTTCGCGGTGCTGTTCGATCTGGGCGGCTTCCTGGATGAGGCGGACGATGGCGTCGATGTCGTCGGTGACCAGCAGCAGGTCGAGGTCGAAGGGCCCGATCATGCCGTGGGTCAGCAACTGGTCGCGGACCCAGTCCATCAGGCCGGACCAGAATTCCACGCCCACCAGGATGATGGGGGCGGGCGGCTGCTTCATCGTCTGGATCAGCGTGATGGCCTCGAACAGTTCGTCCAGCGTGCCGAAGCCGCCGGGCAGCACCACATAGGCCAGGCTGTACATGAAGAACGCCGATTTGCGCGCATTGAAATATTCGAAGTGCAGGCTGTCGGTCTGGTAGGTGTTGTCGGTCTTTTCGCGCGGCAGGCGGATGTTCAGGCCGACGCTGCGTCCGCCCGCCTCGAAGGCGCCCCGGTTGGCGGCTTCCATCAGGCCGGGGCCGCCGCCGGCGATCACCGGCAGGCCCAGCTGGGCGATGCGCGCGCCCAGTTCCATGCCCACGGCGTAGAAGGGGTGGTCGCGGGGGATGCGGGCGCTGCCGAAGAGGCTGACGCCCATGCCGATTTTATGAAAGGCCGCGGCCGCGTCGCGCATCTCTGCAATAATCGTGGGAATCTGTTGTTCGGCTGAAACGCGTTTCGTCTTATTGTTCGTCATGAAAAAAACCTTGTTGCTCGTGGATGGGTCCAGCTACCTGTACCGCGCCTATCATGCGATGCCCGATCTGCGCAATGCGCGCGGCGAACCCACCGGAGCCTTGTATGGCGTCATCTCCATGTTACGGAGGCTGCTGCTGGATTACAAGGACGTGGCGACCCATGGGGCCTGCGTGTTCGACGCGCCCGGCGGCTCGTTCCGGGAAACGATCTATCCCGACTACAAGGCCAACCGTCCGTCGATGCCGGAAGATCTGCGCGCCCAGATCGGGCCGATCCATCAGGCCGCCGCCGCGCTGGGTTGAAATATTCGAAGTGCAGGCTGTCGGTCTGGTAGGTGTTGTCGGTCTTTTCGCGCGGCAGGCGGATGTTCAGGCCGACGCTGCGTCCGCCCGCCTCGAAGGCGCCCCGGTTGGCGGCTTCCATCAGGCCGGGGCCGCCGCCGGCGATCACCGGCAGGCCCAGCTGGGCGATGCGCGCGCCCAGTTCCATGCCCACGGCGTAGAAGGGGTGGTCGCGGGGGATGCGGGCGCTGCCGAAGAGGCTGACGCCCATGCCGATTTTATGAAAGGCCGCGGCCGCGTCGCGCATCTCTGCAATAATCGTGGGAATCTGTTGTTCGGCTGAAACGCGTTTCGTCTTATTGTTCGTCATGAAAAAAACCTTGTTGCTCGTGGATGGGTCCAGCTACCTGTACCGCGCCTATCATGCGATGCCCGATCTGCGCAATGCGCGCGGCGAACCCACCGGAGCCTTGTATGGCGTCATCTCCATGTTACGGAGGCTGCTGCTGGATTACAAGGACGTGGCGACCCATGGGGCCTGCGTGTTCGACGCGCCCGGCGGCTCGTTCCGGGAAACGATCTATCCCGACTACAAGGCCAACCGTCCGTCGATGCCGGAAGATCTGCGCGCCCAGATCGGGCCGATCCATCAGGCCGCCGCCGCGCTGGGCTGGACCGTGATTTCGGCGCCGGGCGTGGAGGCCGACGACATCATCGGCACCCTGGCGCGCCAGGCGGGCGAAAGCGGCTTTTATACCATCATTTCGACCGGCGACAAGGATCTGGCCCAATTGGTCGACGACCGGGTGGAACTGATCAACACCATGTCGGGCGAACGCCAGGATCGCGAGGGCGTGATCCGCAAGTTCGGCGTGCCGCCCGAGCGCATCGTCGACTACCTGATGCTGACCGGCGACGCCGTGGACAACGTGCCCGGCGTGGACAAGGTCGGCCCCAAGACCGCCGCCAAGTGGCTGGGCGAGTACGGCGACATCGACACGCTGGTCGCCCGTGCCGGCGACGTCCGCGGCGTGGCCGGGGAAAACCTGCGCGCGGCGGCGCCGAATTTCCCCTTGACGCGGGAACTGCTGACCATCCGCCTGGACTGCGAACTGGAGCCCGGCTGGGCGCCGTCCGCGCTGGATCTGCGCGCGCCCGACCATGACACGCTGGTCCGGCTGTACGAAACCTACGGCTTCCGGACCTGGCTGCGCGAAGAGACCGGCGAGCCGGACCGCATTCCGGACCAGGACGCCCGCGCCGCCCGCGAGGCGCCGCCCGCGCCGGATACGGTGCAATACGAAACCATTCTCGACGAGGCGGCGCTGGACGACTGGGTGGCGCGGCTGCGGGCCGCGCCCCTGGCGGCCCTGGACACGGAAACCACCAGCCTGGACCCCATGGCGGCCCGCCTGGTGGGGCTGTCGTTCGCCATCGAGCCCGGCCGCGCCGCCTACGTCCCGGTGGGCCATCGCGCGCCGGGCACGCCCGACCAGCTGGACCGCGCCCTGGTGCTCGACCGCCTGCGCCCCTGGCTGGAGGACCCGGCCGCGCCCAAGCTGCTGCACCACGCCAAGTACGACGCCCACGTGTTCGCCAACGAGGGCGTCGCCCTGCGCGGGGTGCGGCACGACACCATGCTGCAGGCCTACGTGCTGCAGTCCCACCGGCGCGTGAACCTGCAGGACCTGTGCATCCAGTGGCTGGGGCTGACGGGCACCACCTACGAGGACCTGTGCGGCAAGGGCGCGCGCCAGATCGGCTTCGACGAGGTCGCCCTGGACCAGGCCGCGCACTACGCCGCCGAGGACGCCGATTTCACCCTGCGCCTGCACCAGGTCCTGTATCCGCAGGTCCAGGCCGGGGCCGGGCTGGACCGCATCTATGAACTGGAAATCCGCACCTCCGACGTGCTGACGCGCATCGAGCGCAACGGCGTGGCCATCGACGCCAAGGTGCTGGCC
>CBFGXR010000067.1:0-8043 GCA_965652675.1 uncultured Castellaniella sp. | reverse complement strand
CTGACGCCCATGACAGCCTCGCGCTGCAGGGACCAGCGCGGCCTGGCGGTGATCCTGTCGGCCGCCGCCACCCTGGCCCTGATCGGCATGATCCTGGGGCCGCGCTGGGCGATCTGGCCGCTGGCCGTGATCCAGGGCATCGGCCAGGGGGGGCTGTTCGCCCTGGCCGTGATGCTGATCGTGCTGCGATCCGGCGATGCCCACGTGGCCGCCCATCTGTCCAGCATGTCCCAGACGACGGGGTACATCCTGGCCGCGGGCGGCCCCCTGCTGATCGGCGTGCTGCACGACTGGGCCGGCGATTTCAGGACTTCCACCGGGCTGCTGGCCGCGCTCGGGATCTGCACCGCGCTGGCCGGCTGGCAAGCGGGCCGCAATGCGCTGGTACGCGCCACCGTCGTCCGGGAACCGGATGGCGCCGCGCTCAAGGCGTCCTGAACCCCCAAAATAAAAGACGCCTGACGGAATTGAAACGGCCCGCCGCGCGAAAGCGTGGCGGGCCGCAAGCCATGGGCGATCGGCGCACGCCGAAGGCGTGCCCGTGGCGCGGGATCAGAGTCCCGCGCGCGAGAACACCAGGGTGGCGTTGGTGCCGCCGAAACCGAAGCTGTTGGACAGCGCGGTCTCGATGCGGGCCTGCGGCAGGGTCTCGCGCAGGATGTTCATGCCCTCGGCCGCCGGATCCAGCGTGTCGATGTTGGCCGAGGCCGCGACGAAGCCGTGCTGCATCATCAGCAGGGTGTAGACCGCCTCGTTCACGCCCGCCGCGCCCAGCGCGTGGCCGGACAGGGACTTGGTGGAGGCGATCCAGGGCTGGTCGTCGCCGAAGACCTCGCGGATGGCCTCGAGTTCCTTGACGTCGCCCACCGGCGTGCTGGTGCCGTGGGTGTTGATGTAATCCACGCGCGTGCTCACGTCCGCCAGCGCCTGGCGCATGCAGCGCGCCGCGCCTTCGCCGGACGGCGCCACCATGTCGTAGCCGTCGGACGTCGCGCCGTAGCCGACGATCTCGGCCAGGATGCGGGCGCCGCGCGCCTTGGCGTGTTCGTATTCCTCGACCACCAGGATGCCACCACCACCGGAGATGACGAAGCCGTCGCGGTCGGCGTCATAGGTGCGCGAGGCGCGATCCGGCGTGTCGTTGTAGCGCGTGGACAACGCGCCCATGGCGTCGAACATGAAGGACAGCGACCAGTGTTCTTCCTCGGCGCCGCCGGCGAAGACGATGTCCTGCTTGCCCAGCTGGATCTGCTCGACCGCGTTGCCGATGCAGTGCGCGCTGGTGGAGCAGGCCGAACTGATGGAGTAGTTCACGCCCTTGATCTGGGCGCCGGTGGCCAGGCAGGCGGACACGCCGCTGGCCATGGCCTTGGTGACCATGTAGGGACCGACGCGGCGCACCCCTTTTTCGTGCAGGGTCTGGATGCCGTCGTTGATCGAGGAATGCGAGGCGCCTCCGGCGCCGACGATCAGGCCGGTGCGCGGATTGGATACCTGTTCGGGCGTCAGCCCGGCGTCCTGGATGGCTTCCTGCATGGCCAGCCAGGCATAGGCGTGGCCGTTGGCCATGAAGCGGCCAAGCTTGCGGTCGATCAGGTCGAGCGCGTCCAGGCGCACCGAGCCCGCCACATGCGAACGCAGGCCTTGTGCGGCGTATTCCGGCTGGAAGGTGATGCCGGAACGCCCCTGGCGCAAGCTGTCGAGGACCTCGGACTGGTTGTTGCCCAGGCTGGACACGATGCCCATGCCGGTGACGACGACACGACGCATGATCGAACCTCCTAGAAATTGTCCGTGCGGGTGAACAGACCCACGCGCAGATCATGGGCCACGTAGATTTCGTGGCCGTCGACTTCCATACGGGCGTCGGCGATCCCCATCACGAGCTTGCGCATCATGACGCGCTTCATGTCGATGGTGTAGCGGACCAGCTTGCCGGTGGGCAGGACCTGGCCGGTGAACTTGACTTCGCCCACGCCCAGGGCGCGGCCCCGGCCCTGGCCGCCGCAGCAGCCCAGGAAGAAACCCACCAGTTGCCACATGGCGTCCAGCCCCAGGCAGCCCGGCATGACCGGATCGCCCTGGAAATGGCAGTCGAAAAACCACAGGTCGGGACGGATGTCGAGCTCGGCCACGATCTGCCCCTTGTCGTGCGGGCCGCCCTTGTCGTCGATATGCGTGATCCGGTCGAGCATCAACATGGGCGGCAGCGGCAGCTGGGCATTGCCGGGTCCGAAGAGTTCCCCGCGCCCGCACGCCAGCAGTTCGTCGTAGCTATAGCTGTTCTTTTGCATGATGTCCCGTCTGAGATCCCCGGCTCGGCGGCCATTTCGGGCGCAGGGCGCCCTGTAAACTAGAGTAAGCTTGCTAGTATAACCCGATATATTTTCAGCCGATGAGGCGCCCGGCGGCACGCGCCGGACAAGGCTACCGGCCATCGAACCAGACGGTCACCGTCCCCCGGACGAACAGGGGCGGATGATCGCCGCCCCAGCCCTCGACCCGGTGCACCAGCAGCAGCGGCCCGCGCGCCGCGCGGCCGTCGAAGGCATGGGTTTCGATGCTGCGGCCCTCCAGCGGCACGCACGGCCCCTGTTCCGACCCCCAGCACAGGCGGGTGGAGACGCGGGCGGTACTGTCGTAATCCCGGGAGGCATAGACCCAGGTGATGCGGGCGGACGCGGGCGCCGCCGGATCCCGGGGACCCGGCTCGTAAAAGACCGCCACCGGCCGGCCCTGCGCCTGCAGGCCCTGGCTGACCCGGTCCCGTGTCCAGGCCCCGTCTCCGGCCCGCGCCGCGCCCGAGGCGGCCAGGATCAACGCGGCCAGCGCCGCCGTGCCGCGCGGGAACCGGTGCGGGCGCCTCATTCCCGAGGCAAGGCCGGCGCGCCCGGTCCGCTCAGCTGGAAGACCCCGACGGCGCGGTTCAGGCCGTTCATCTGGTCGTTCAGGGACTGGGCGGCGGTGCCCGCTTCGACCACCAGCGCGGCATTCTGCTGGGTCACCTGATCCATCTGGCCGATGGCCAGGTTGATCTGCTCGATGCCCGAGGCCTGTTCGCGGCTGGCCAGGGTGATTTCCGACATGATGTCGGCCACCCGCCGCACGCTGTCGACGACCTCGGTCATGGTCTGGCCCGCGCCGTCGGCCAGTTCGGCGCCGGCCTGGATCTTCTGCACGGTGGAATCGATGAGGCCGCGGATTTCCTTGGCGGCGTTCGAGGACCGCTGGGCCAGCGCGCGGACCTCGGAGGCCACCACCGCGAAGCCCTTGCCCTGCTCGCCCGCCCGGGCGGCTTCCACGGCGGCGTTCAGCGCCAGGATGTTGGTCTGGAAGGCGATGCTGTCGATCACCCCGACGATATCGGACATCTGGCGCGTCGAGGCGTTGACCTCGCCCATGGTCTCGACCACCCGGGACACGGTCTGGCCGCCCCGCGAGGCGACCTCGGACGCGGTGGCCGCCAGGGTGTTGGCCTGCTGGGCATTGGCCGCGTTGTGGCCCACCGTGCTGGTGATTTCTTCCATGCTGGCGGCGGTTTCCTGCAGCGAGGCCGCCTGCTGCTCGGTGCGTGCCGACAGGTCCAGGTTGCCGTTCACGATCTGGCCGACGGACTGGCCGATCCATTCGGTGCCCTGGCGGACCTGGGCCACGGCCTGGGCGATGCCGTCGCGCATGAGGCGCATGGCGTGCATCAGGCTGGTGTCGTCGCCGGGACGCACCGGAATGTCCACGCGCAGGTCGCCGTGCGACATGCGGTCGGCGATCCCGATGACGGCGTCGGGCTCGCCCCCCAGCTGGCGCACCAGCCGGCGCGACAGGGCCGTGCCCAGCACCAGCAGGATGAGCGCCAGGATGGCCGCCGCCAGCGCGAAATCGCCGGCCTGTCCCCAGACCACGGCGTCGACCGTGTCCAGATACACCCCCGATCCCAGGATCCAGCCCCAGGGCGCGAATTCCTTGACGTAGGAGACCTTCTCCACCGGCTTGTCGACGCCCGGCTTGGGCCACAGGTAGAAGACATAGCCGTCATGCGTCGGGCTGGCCTTGACGGTGTCCACGAAGGCCACGAACAGCTTCAGCCCGGTCGGATCCTGCATGCCCGACAGATCCTTGCCCTCGAGTTCGGGCTTGATCGGGTGCATCACCATGCGCGGCGTCATGTCGTTGATCCAGAAATATTCCTGGCCGCTGTAGCGCATGCCCCGGATGGCGTCCATGGCCTGCTTTTTGGCCTGCTCCTCGGTCAGGGCGCCGGTTTCGGCCTGATGATGGTAGTAGGTGATCACCCCATAGGCCGTTTCGGTGGCCTGCCGCGCGCCGACCTGGCGTTCCTGCAGCAGGGCGCCGCGTTCCATCCATAGCAACGCCCCCGTCAGCACGATGATTCCGACGATCGCCACCAGAGTGAACAAGGCGAATTTGAACGCGGTCGAACGCGTCCAGGCATGCAATGACCGTGACATGATGTCTCCTGCTCTTATCGTCCGCCATCTGGATACGCCCGAAGCTTTTCCCGGGACGGCCGCCGGCGGACTATGGCGCGGTCGTCCAATCAGTATACGATTGAAGCTTTTCCACCAAGCCATCGAAAAAAGGCCATATCCCGGGATTCCTGTCCCGCCCGACCCTCGCCCATGTGCATCGCCTACCTGTCCCTGGGGAACCCCGGCTGGCCCCTGCTGATCGCCGCCAACCGCGATGAATTCCACGCCCGCCCGACCCGGGCCGCCGCCCCCTGGCCGGAGGCGCCGGACCTGATCGCCGGCCTCGACCTGCAAGGCGGCGGCACCTGGATGGGCGTGACCGCCTCGGGCCGCCATGCCCTGCTGACCAATTACCGCGAACCCGGGCATCCCGTGCCCCCCGGCGCGCCTTCGCGCGGACTGCTGGTGCGCGACTTCCTGCTCTGCGAGGATGATCCCGCCGCCTGGATCGACACGGTCGCGGCCCGGCCGGACGACTGGGCGGGGTTCAACCTGATCGTGGGCGATGCGCGCCAGACCTGGTATCTGGGCAACCGGGATCCCGCCCGTGCCCCCCGGCGGCTGCCCCCCGGCCGCTACGTGCTGTCGAATCACCTGCTCGACACCTCCTGGCCGAAGGCCGCGCGGCTGCGCGCCTCGCTGGACGCCCTGCCGCCCGCGACCTGGGCGGCGGCGCCCGAACAGGTGTTCGAGCGGCTGCGCGACACCACCCCGGCCGAGGACGCGCGGCTGCCCGCCACCGGCCTCACCCTGGAGTTCGAGCGCCTGCTGAGCAGCCCTTTCATCATCAGCCCGGACTACGGCACACGCTGCTCGACCGTGCTGGCCAGGTCCGCCGACGGCCGGACCCTGTTCAGCGAACTGGGCTACGACGCCGCCGGGCGCCCGCTCGAACGCCACGACTGGCGGTTCTAGATCGGCCCCCGGATGCCGGGCGACCGGCCGACCGCGCCGGGGCGCGCGCTAAAATGCCCTTTTCCACGCCCCACAGGACATTCCCATGAGCACCGGGCTCGCCAGCCAGATATCCGACGCCATCAAGACCGCCATGCGCGCGCACGACAGCACCCGCCTGGGCACCCTGCGGCTGCTGCAGGCCGCCATCAAGCAAAAGGCCGTGGACGAGCGCGTCGAGCCCGACGACGCCGCCATCCTGGCCATCATCGAAAAGCAGGTCAAGCAGCGCCGCGAGTCCATCGCGGCCTTCGATTCCGCCGGCCGCACCGACAGTGCCAATCAGGAACGCGCCGAACTGGACATCCTGAAGGAATTCCTGCCCCAGGGCGCTTCGCCCGAGGAAATCGCGGCCGCCATCGACGCCGCCCTGGCCCAGGCCGCGAGCCAGGGCCAGCAAGGCGGCGCCGCCATGGGCGCCATCATGGGTCAACTGAAAAAAGCCCTGGCCGGCCGCGCCGACATGGCCGCCGTATCCGCCCAGGTCCGCGCCCGGCTGTAGCCGGACCCGCATTCGGCCAGATCACGTCGTTGGTTCGCCTCGCCGTGCAACAGCACTGTCTTCGGCTTCCCGCCTCGTGCTCCGGCCGAATGCGAGCCCGGCTGATTCAGCCCGCAGCGGCCTCCGGCACCAGCGGCAGACCATCCCGGATCTGCCGGACCAGATCCGGATTGCGCACGAACGCCCGGCCGAAGGCGACCGCCTCGCCGCGTTCCGCCTGGACGGCGCGCAGTGCGGAATCCGGGTCGTAGCCCTCGTTCAGGATCAGCGCGCCGCTGAAGGCGTCGCGGATCACCGGGGCCAGCGCGTCCGCGCCTTCATGTTCGCGCACGCAGATGAAGGCGACGCGCCGCCGGCCCAGTTCGAGGGCCACATGGCGATACAGCGCCGCCGGATCCGAATCCCGCATGTCGTGGCGGTCGCCGCGCGGCGACAGATGCACCCCGACGCGCCCCGCCCCCCAGATGCCGGCGCAGGCGTCGACGATTTCCAGCAGGAAGCGGCTGCGCTTGCATGCCGGGCCGCCATAGTCGTCCAGGCGGCCGTTGGATCCGTCATGCAGGAACTGGTCGATCAAGTAGCCGTCGCCGGCATGCACTTCCACCCCGTCGAATTCCGCCAGCCAGGCATGGCGGGCCGCCTGCTCGAAATCCGCGATCACGCGCCGGATCTCGTCGAGCCGCAGGCTGCGCGGCACGACGAAGCCCCCGGATTGCGGGCACGGCCCCCGGCCGCAGGCGATGGCGCTGGGCGCCACGGGCATCTCGCCCGACAGATATTCCGGATCCGACACACGGCCGGCATGCCACAGCTGCAAGACGATGCGCCCGCCGCGCCGATGCACGGCGTCCGTCACGGCCCGCCAGCCCTGGGCCTGGGTGGAATTCCAGATGCCCGGCGTATCCGGATGCCCGATGCCCAACGGCGACACCGAGGCCGCCCCGGCCAGGATCAGGCCCGCGTCGGCGCGCTGCGCATAGTACGCGCGCATGCCGTCGTCGGGGACGCGGCGCCGCGCGGGCCACGCGCCCGCCACGGGCGCCATGACGATGCGATTGGGCAGCTCGATTTCCCCCAGCCTGACCGGATCGAACAAACTTGTCATATCATGCGGGAAAAAGCGGGGCTGGTTCAGCGCATTCCCTGTCGTAATTTGCTGCAACGCACCATCCGAATATCAAATTCATACAAAAATCCATCAGGGTTTTTACCAGATTTTCTTGTCCCTGACCATGGCCGGCACGCCATCCGGGACATGCACGAAGGAGCACCATGGGACAATTCGCCGTCATCGGCCTGGGCCGCTTCGGCAGCGCCACCTCGCTGGAACTGATGCGGCTGGGCCATTCGGTCCTGGGCGTGGACTCCGACGGCCGCGTCATCGACCAGATGGCCGACAGGCTGACCCGCGCCGCGATCGCCGACGTCACCGACCGCGACGCGCTGGCCGAACTGGGGCTGGCCGAATACGACGTGGTCCTGATCGCCATCGGCGAGGACGTGCAGGCCAGCCTGGTCTGCGCCGTGCACCTGAAATCGCTGGGCGTGAAGGTCCTGTGGGTCAAGGCATCCTCGCGCGCGCACCACCTGATCCTGGCCAAGCTGGGCGTCAACCGCATCATCCATCCGGAAGACGAAATGGGCATCCGCATCGCCCAGGTGCTCAGCTACCCCATGGTCAACGACTACATCTCCCTGGGCAACGGCGACTTCGTGGTCGAAATCGAGGCCAGCGCGCAGCTGGACGGCCGCACCCTGGGCGACGCCCTGACCACCGATCCCCCGGGCGCCATCCACGCCCTGGCCGTCAAGCGCAAGGGCGAGACCACCGTGCATCCCACGGATCAGTTCGTGGTGCGCGCCAAGGACACCCTGATCCTGTTCGGGCCGCTGCATTACCTGAAAAACGCCGCGCCGAAACTGAGCTGAGCAGCCCCCCATGATCCGGTTCCCCGACCGCACCGACTGAGCATGGCCCGCTTCGACATCCACCCGCTGCGGGCCTACCGCCAGGCGCGCCACACCGGCCAGTTGCAGGCCAGCCCGCCCGCCGTCCTGGCCGGCAGCTTCCTCGTCCTGATCCTGATCGGGACCGCGTTG
>CBFGXR010000066.1:0-8056 GCA_965652675.1 uncultured Castellaniella sp. | reverse complement strand
GCTGCGTGACGGCCTCGCCGAATCTATCAAAAACTGATTTATTCAGAACCGACTAAGTATTTGATTTTATTAAACCACTGCATAGGCAATGGTCCCATCAAGGTAATGTGAAGCGCCTTCTAAGCCGTAGGTCACTGGTTCGAATCCAGTAGGGCGGACCACAGGACCTCGCGGCGTGCTTCGGATTCCACGGGAGAACGGCTCATGGCCTGGTCGGCGACTCAATACACGATCTTCGAATCCGAACGCACCCGCCCCGTCCGGGACCTGCTGTCGGCCGTGCCGCCGCGCGAAGTCGCCTGGGCGGCGGACCTGGGCTGCGGTCCGGGCAATTCCACGGAAATCCTGCTCCACCGGCACCCGGACGCCGCCATCACCGGCATCGACACCTCGGCCGACATGCTGGCCGCCGCCCGCGAACGGCTGCCCGGACTGCGATTCCAGCAGGCGGACATCGACCTCTGGCGGCCGGACGAGCCCTACGACCTGATCCTGGCCAACGCCTCGCTGCAATGGATCCCGGACCACGCCGCCCTGTTCCCCAGGCTGGCCGGCTTTCTCGCGCCCGGCGGCAGCCTGGCCGTGCAGATGCCCGACAACCAGGACGATCCCGTCAAGATCCTGATGCGCAAGACGGCCACCGACCCCCGCTGGTCGAACCGCATCGGCGACGAGCGCAGCACCCGCTTTCCCAGCCACCCCGTCCCCTGGTACTACGATCTGCTCAAGCCGCATTGCGGCCGGGTGGACATCTGGCGCACGCGATACTGGCACGTGCTGCCCGACGGCGTGGACGGCATCGTCGAATGGTTCAAGGGCAGCGCCCTGCGCCCCTTCCTGGCGCCGCTGGACGCCGCCGAACAAGCGCTGTTCCTGGCGCAATACCGCGACGAACTGGCCCGGGCCTATCCGACGCAGGCGGACGGCTCGGTGCTGCTGCCCGTGCCCCGGCTGTTTATCGTCGCCACGCGGTAGGCTGAAACGGCCGGGTCTCGCGGACGGCACGCCCGGCCCCGGGACGCGTCACGCCGCCGCGACGGATTCCGGGGACCGGGCGTGCAGGGCCGGCAGGGCCAGGGCGCCGGCCAGGCCGATGACGACCGACACCATCACGTAGTAGATCGGCGCCATGTCGCTGCCGGTGGCTTCCACCAGCCAGGTGTTGTACAGCGGCGCCAATCCGCCGAACAGCAGGACGGCGACGTTGTAGGTGATCGAGGCCCCGGTCGACCGCACCCCCACCGGAAAGACTTCCGTCATGACGATCGGCGTGGGGCCCCAGAAAAAGCTCATGCACAGGGCGATCACGACCTGGGCCAGCAGGAAGGATTCGTAGGAGGGCGCCAGCACGAAATGGGCGAACAGCACGTAGGCGGCGACGCCGTAGGCGACGATGCCCGGCAGCAGCACGGCCCGGCGGCCGAAGCGATCCGACAGGTAGCCGCTGAGCGGGCAGCACACCAGCAGCACTGCTGTGGCGAAGAACGTGGCCAGATTGACGTCCGCGACCGCCAGGCCCATCTGCTTCTTGGCGAAGATCGGCATGAAGAACACGAAAACGTAGGCCGATACCGTACCGACGATGCATACTCCCATTGAGGACAGGATCTCGCGCGGATGGTCGCCGAACAGGTCCACGAGCGAGGACCGGATTCCCGGCCGGACGGTCTGGGGCCGGTTGCGCGCGTAGGCCCGGAATTCGGGCGATTCGTCCAGGTGGATGCGGATGAGCCAGCCGACCGGGCCGATGATGATCCCGAACAGGAAGGGCAGGCGCCATCCCCAGGCATCCAGGGACTCCGGCGTCAGATGCCCCGTGAGCAGATAGGCCACCAGCGCGCCGCACGAGAACGCCAGGGCCTGGGAGCACATCTGGAAGCTGCCGTAAAAGCCTCGCAGGCGCCGGGGCGCGAACTCGATCAGCATGGTGGTCGCGCCGCTGAATTCCCCGCCCGTGGAAAAGCCCTGGATCAGGCGCGCCAGCACCATCAGAACCGGCGCCGCGATGCCGATGGCCGCGTACGTCGGCAACACCCCCATGAGCCCCGTGCCCGCCGCCATGAGCAGGATCGTCAGGGACAGCGCTTTCTTGCGGCCCACCCGGTCCCCGTAGAGACCCAGCACCACGCCGCCGAGCGGCCGCACGGCGAAGCCCACGCCGAACGTCGCCAGCGTCAGCAGCATGGACGCGAATTCGCTGTCCGCCGGGAAGAACAGCCGCGAAATGATCACGGCGAACAGGCCGAAGATGGCGAAGTCGAACCATTCCAGAGCGTTGCCCAACACGGATGCGATCACCACGCGCCGCAGCATGGCGGGCGGTACTTGCTTTTCTGTCTCCATCACTTTCTCCTTGGGTGCTCAGCTCAGGCGCCGACGCACGAGTTCCACGAAAACCGCCGCCCCGGTGGCCAGCGTGCCGTCATCGAAATCGAATTCCGGGTGGTGGCAGGTCCTGCCCGCATGCCCGAGAAAAAAATAGGCGCCCGGTCGCTGTTCCAGCATGAAGGCGAAATCCTCAGACGCCATGAGCGGCATGCAGTCTATGACCTGATCGTCGCCCAGCGCCGCGCCGGCGGCCTGGCGCACGGCCTGTGTCTGCTCCGGCGCGTTCATGGTCGGCGGCGAGGACTGCAGGTGTTCGAACCGGATCTCGCAGCCATGGCTGGCCGCGGCGCCGTCGCACATGCGGCGCAAGCCGTCGAGCACCACCTTCTGCGCGTCCCTGGACAAGGTGCGCACCGTGCCCTCCAGCCATGCCGCGCCGGGAATGACGTTGATCGTGGTCCCGGCATGGAACTGGCAGATGCTCAGCACCGCCGCGTCCAGCGGATTCACATTGCGGCTGACCACGCCCTGCAGCGACTGCACCAGCGCCGCGCCGACCACGATGGGGTCCACGCCCTGGTGCGGCATGGCCGCATGCGTGCCGACCCCGGTGATCCGGATGCGGAACCAGTCGCAGGCCGACAGAATCGCGCCGGCGCGCACCCCGACCTTGCCCGGCGGCACACCGTTATGGTTGTGCAAGGCGTAGATCTCGTCGCACGGGAACCGGTCGAACAACCCCGCCTGGATCAGGGCCGATCCCCCACGCAGCGTTTCCTCCGCCGGCTGGAAGATGAAATGCACGGTCCCCGCGAAATCGCGATGCGCGGACAGATACCGGGCCACGCCCAGCAGAATGGCGGTATGGCCGTCATGCCCGCAGCCATGGAATACATGCTCGTTGACGGACCGGTGGGCGGCATCGTTCTGTTCGTCCATCGGCAGGGCGTCCATGTCGGCCCGCAACCCCAGGGCGCGGCCCCGGTCGCCCCGGTCGCCGCGCAGCACGCCGATCACCGCGGTGGTGTCGCCGAAACCGGTGTGCGTCTCGATGCCCCAGGACCGCAGCAGTCCGGCGACCTTGTCCGCCGTGCGGTGCTCTTCGAAACCCAGCTCCGGGTGTTGATGGATGTCCCGCCGCCAGGCGGTCATCTCGTCCGCCAGGGCGGAAATTTCCATGTTCGACACATCCTGCTCCTTGGATCAGCCGGGTTTCAGTCGATCAGCACCCGGTAAATACAAGATAAATTCAATAGTTGAAATATTCAATTAATTTCACATCAGGTATTACCCTAGGCATCGCGGCGCGCGGGCCGGACCGGCCCCGGATTAAAATCCCGGCATGAATGACCACAGCCGCCGACGATCCGCCCCTCTCTCGCCCGCCGGCGGACCCGCGCAGGCGTCCGGGCCGACGGCCCCCGGAACCGGGCCGGACCCGCGGACGCCCCCCCCCTTCAGCCATTACCTGACCTTCAAGCTGGATCTGGTGAAGTCCGCCATGCTGCGACCGGCCCACGACACCTATCGCCGGGAGTTCGGGCTGGACGTGCGCGCCCTGCGGCTGCTGCGCGCCATCTGCGACATTCCCGGCGTGACCGCGACGCGGCTGCACGAACTGACGCTGGTCGAAAAGACTCTGCTGTCGAAAGACCTGAAAACGCTGATCGCACGGCGTCTGGTCCGGCGCTCGATCAGCCCGGAGGACGCGCGCCAATATCAGCTGTACGCCACCGCGCAGGGCCGCAAGATCCGCACGGCCAGCGACACACTGGGCCATGCGATGGAAAACGCGATGCTGGCCGCGCTGACGGCGCAGGAACACGCGCAGCTGGACCGGCTGCTGGACAAGCTGCTGCAGCAATTCCAGGAGGAAGGCGGCTGGCCAGGCGGCCCGGACACACCAGGAAACGTGCGCCCCGGCCGCAAATGCTAAAGTTCCGGGCACGACCCTGCCCTTGGTTTCAACATCATGCCTTGTCCTCGACGCACAGGCCTGCGCCACGCCCTTTTTCTCGCCATCGGCTGCCTCTGCCTGGCGGCCGGCACCGCCCACGCGGGCCTGTCGTACCGGCTGACCAGCCCGCAGGCCAGTCCCGGCGGCCCGATCGAACTGGAAGGCCTGCTGACGAACGACACCGGCACGGCGCTCTCCAGCCCGGTCGCGCGGGAACTGACCGGGCAGTGGATGGACGCCCAGGGACGAGCCACGCCCGCGCATTTCCAGCTGCGGACCTCGCCGGACGCCATCGATCTGCCCGCCAACACCTTCACCCGCATGGCCTGGAGCGGCCGGGTGCCGGCCGGTGCGCACGGCCTGCTGACGCTGCGGCTGGACGGCGCGGCCGACACCCTGCTGGCGCTGCGGGTGGGCGCGGACGGCCAGTCGGGCACGCCGGCCGTCGCGACTGGCGCGCCGATGGGCGCCCCCGGGACGACCTCCGTCCCGCCTTCCGCCACGGCCCTCGCGGCCGCCCCGGCGACGGCGGGGCCCGCCGCGCCCGCCGACGGCCTGTCCCCCTTCGACACGTTCCGCAACGCGATTTCGTCCTACGATCCGATCTACTTCGCGGTGGGCCATCGCGACGGCGCCAACGCCCGCTTCCAGGTCAGCTTCAAGTACCGCCTGTTCAGCCCGGACGACCCCGCACGGCCGGGTTTCATGGACAACTGGTATTTCGGCTATACGCAGACCGCCCTGTGGGACCTGCACTCGGACTCCATCCCCTTCGTGGACACCACGTACAACCCCAGCCTGTTCTGGGCGCGCGACTCGATCTGGGCCACCGGTGACAAGCGCTGGTCCCTGGGGCTGAACTCGGGCTTCGAACACAAGTCCAACGGCAAGGACGGCGAGGACTCCCGATCCCTGAACGACCTCTACGTCCAGCCGCAGGTCGACTACCGCTTCAACGGCGGCAGCACGCTCAGCTTCCAGCCGCGCTTCAAGTACTACGTCTGGACCGACCACGACATGAACTACCCGGACTCCCTGGGCTACGTGGACTGGAAGCTGCGCTGGGCGCAGGACGACGGCCTGATCCTGTCGGGCCTGTACCGCCAGGGTTCCAACGGGCGCAACGCCACCCAGCTGGAGGCCGCCTGGCCGCTGAAGCGCACCTTCCTGCACATGAACGGCCACCTGTACGTGCAGTATTTCCGGGGCTATGGCGAGACGCTGCTGGGCTACGACCAGAAACACGACCCGCAACTGCGCATCGGCATCGCGCTGGTGCCCTGAGGAATCCATTCCATGCTCACCCAGATCGGGGTTTTCGTCCTGGCGTCCCTGGCGCTGCTGACCCTCAGCCGCCTGCTGCTGACCGCCTGGCTGTGGCCCCGGGTGCGGGCGGCCGGCGGTCCCTGGCCGATCTTCCGCTGGGGCCTGCGCATCGACCTGAACCAGATCGCCATGTGGGCCGGGATCCCGCTGCTGCTGGCGCCCTGGCTGGGCGACCGCCCCGCCGCCCTCTTCCTGACCGGGCTGTGGCTGCAGGCCGTCTGGCTGCTGTTCGTGCTGCTGGAAGTCTCCACGCCCCAGTTCATCCAGGAATACGACAGCCGTCCCAACCGCCTGTACATCGACTACCTGAAATACCCCAAGGAAGTCTTCGGCATGCTGTGGAAAGGCTACAAGCCGGTCCTGCTGGGCGCCGCCCTGGGCCTGGGCCTGGCCGCCTGGCTGGGTCACACGCTGTTCGCCGGGGCGCGGCCCGACGCCCTGCCCGCCTGGCCCTGGCGGATCCTGCTCACGCTGGTCTTCGCCGCCGCCATCGCGCTGGCCATCCGGGGCACGCTGGGCCACCGCCCGATCAATCCCGCCTCGGTGGCCTGGTGCGGCGACAGCCTGCTCAACACCCTGCCCCTGACGTCCCTGTACAGCGTGCTGTTCGCCCTGTACGCCATCAAGAACGAACGCTCGGCGGCCGACGTCTACGGCGACCTGCCGGACTCCGAACTGCAGTCGATCATCCTGGAACAGGCCGGCATCCCGCCCGGGCCGGCCGAAATGCCCACGCTGCACCGCCAGCCCGCCAGCCAGCGGCCCGCGCGGCCCCGCAACCTGGTGCTGATCGTCGAGGAAAGCCTGGGCGCGCAGTACGTGGGCAACCTGGGCGGCGCGGGCCTGACGCCCTGCCTGGACGCCCTCGCGTCCGAGGGCTGGAACTTCACCCGCGCCTACGCCACCGGCACCCGCTCGGTGCGCGGCCTGGAGGCCGTCACGGCGGGCTTCCCGCCGACCCTGTCGGACGCCGCCCTGCGCCTGGGCGACGCCCAGAGCCGCTTCTTCACCCTGGCCCAGTTGCTGAAACGGCACGGCTACCGCTCGCGCTTCATCTACGGCGGCGAAGCCCACTTCGACAACATGAAGAGCTTCTTCCTGGGCAACGGCTTCGACGAACTGCACGACCTGCCGACCTTCGATTCGCCGGCCTTCGTCGGCACCTGGGGCGCCAGCGACGAGGACATGTTCGACAAGCTGCACACGCTGCTGTCGCAGGGCGGCGAACAGCCGACCCTGCACCTGGCCTTTTCCGTCAGCAACCACACGCCCTGGGAATACCCGGCCGGCCGCATCCCGGTCGAGGGCGATCCCGCCACCGTCCAGAACACCGTCCGCTACGCGGACTGGGCCATCGGCCGCTTCTTCGAACAGGCGCGCGCCAGCGCCTACTGGCACGACACGGTCTTCCTGATCGTGGCCGACCACGACGCCCGCGTCGGCGGCGCCCAGCGCATCCCGCTGCGCCATTTCCACATCCCGGCCCTGATCCTGGGCGCGGGCGTCCCGGCGCGCCGCGACGAGCGCATCGTCAGCCAGATCGACCTGCCGCCGACCCTGCTGTCGCTGATCGGCATCGACGACGCCCATCCCATGATCGGCCACGACCTGACGCGGGCGGTCGCGGGCGGTCGCGCCATGATGCAGTACGAGGAACACTACGGCTACCTGCGCGGCGACACCCTGGCGGTGCTGGAGCCGCAGCAGCCCGCGCGCTTCTTCCGCTACGCGGCGCCGGACGGCTACGCGCCGCTGGACCCGGACCCGGACCTCGGCCGCATCGCCCTGGCCCACGCCCTGTGGCCCACCTGGGCCTACCGCCACCGCGCGCACACGCTGCCGGAGCTGCGGCTGCCGGGCTGAGACGCCCGCGCGGCGCCCGTTTGACCCTGGGCCCCATGGTAGAATTTGCGGTCCAGTCGGGGCGTAGCGCAGTCTGGTAGCGCATCTGCTTTGGGAGCAGAGGGTCGCATGTTCGAATCATGTCGCCCCGACCAACCACGATCGAGGAAACCTTATGTCTTCTTCCGCGTATGACGACCTGGGCAAACTGGTTCTGCGCCTGGGCCTGGGCATCCTGCTGCTGCTCCACGGCCTGTCCAAGCTGGACGGCGGCGTGGGCTGGATCGTGGACATGCTGGGCCAGCGCGGCCTGCCCGGCTTCGTGGCCTATGGCGTCTACATCGGCGAAGTGGTCGCCCCGGTCCTGATCATCCTAGGCCTGTTCACCCGCCTGGGCGGCCTGATCGCCGTGCTCAACATGCTGTTCGTCTTCGGCCTGGTCCACATGCACCAGCTGTTCGACCTCGGCAAGAGCGGCGGCTGGGCGCTGGAACTGCAGGGCCTGTTCCTGATCACCAGCCTCGCCGTCACCCTGTTCGGCGCGGGCGCCTACAGCCTGGGCGGCCGCAACGGCCGCTGGAACTGATCCCGCTCCATCACAGC
>CBFGXR010000065.1:0-8088 GCA_965652675.1 uncultured Castellaniella sp. | reverse complement strand
GGTTCGATTTCCGGCCGTCCGGCGCTTGCGTCGCCGCCATCCGGGAAGCCGGATTTCAGCCGAGCGTGCGCGCCATGTACCGGGCCGGCTGTTCGTAACCGGCCAGGCAAGCTCGCTGGTGGTCGTCCAGATCCGTGCACGTGCGATAGCCGTGCGCGGCCCAGAAACGCTCGGAATCCTGGACCGAGATCAGCGCCGAATGCCCCAGCCCGGCCGATCGTGCCTGGGTCCAGGCATGCCGGATCAGCTGTTGCGCCAATCCGAGGCCGCGCGCCCGGGGATGGATGGCCAGATCGTGCAGGTACAGGGTGTCGCCGTCCGAAGCCGGGTGGAAGTCGCTGTCCAGGGGCGCCAGGCGGCCCAGGCGCGTCGGATAGGTGAACAGATAGGCGCACAGGCCGTCGTCGTCCTGGATGCCCCAGATCCAGTCCGGGGCGGCGCTCAGGCGGCCGGCGAAAACGGCCGCCGATTCGAGCATGGACGCGCTGTAACAACGGGTCTGGATGAGGTCCAGGTCGGGCAGGTCGGCGGGATTCAGCGTGCGGTGGAGCATGGTCCGGGCATGATATCAGTGGCGGCGGTCTTCCCGTTGCGGTCCGCCTTGTCCGTGGCGGTCTTCGCGCCCCGGCGCCTCGGCGCGCGGCCCTTCGCCCTGGGCGCGGCGCCATTGGCCGGAGCCGGTATCTGGGCGCTCCGCTTCGGGACGGCCCGCCGCCCGGACCTGGCCCTGCGGCCGTTCGCGGAATTCCCCCCGGGTCTGGTCCGGCCGCGCGACCGGACCGGGGCCTGCCTGCCAGGAGGATCCCGGCGGTTGGCGAGGCGCGTGCTTTTCCTGGCGGCCCGGCGCGGAAGGCGGGCGTGACCCGTCGGGACGGCGGGTTTCACCCGGGCCGGGACCGCCGGCACGCGCGGGCATGTTCCTGTCCGGTTCGTGCCGTCCCTGCGCATTGGCCGGATGCGGCTGGCGCGCGTAGGAGCGCTGCTCGGCCGTCGGCCGGGACGTCATGCCGCCCTGGCCGCCGTTGTAGCTGACGCGGCGCCGGTCCGGGGGGGCGTTGTGGATCACCGTCTTGTCCACGTAGACGTTGCGGACGTGGGTGATGTTGACGTTCGTGACGGCCCGGTTGTAGTAGAAGTCCCTGCCGCGCCAGCGGCCGCCGACGTAACCGACGCCGAAGTAGCCGAATCCGTAGTCGATGCCGCCATAGAAGCCGACCTGGGGGCCCCAGTAGCCGCCGTGCCAGCGGTAGTAGCCGTCGGACCAGCCCCACCAGCCGGGCGTCCACAGCAGTCCGACGGCGGGCGGGACGAGCCATGCGCCATCGATCCAGTAGTAGCCGTTCGGCCCCCAGGCCCAGTAGCCCGGGGTCCAGATGTAGCCGGGGCCGGGCGCGACGGGCTGGACCGCGTTCGGCAGGGGCGGCGGGGCCAGGGTGATCGCCATGCCGACGCTGACGGCCGCGGCCGCGGACCCTGGCAGCGTCAGCAGCGGGGCGGCCGCCAGGCCGGCGGCCAGGACGAACGAAATGACGCGCAGGCGGGCCGTCGCGTGGATTTTTGGTGTGTTCCGAATGGCCTTCATGATCCGTACCTCGGTGATTTCCCGGTTGTCCGGCACTCGAGTCCAGTGTAGTGACCGAGTGTCGGTGAAATTCCAAGAATTCAGGGAGATAGGTTGCGATTTGTGAATGGAAAGCGCCCCACGTGGGCTGGTCGGGGAGTGTCGGTTACGGTCGCCGAGGCGTTGTCGCGGGCGTTCCGGCCGATAGACGTCTGATCCGATTCAGCTCGTTGCTTTATTGGCGTCGTGGCTCGCCGGGTTTGTCAGGATGGTGCTCGTCATGAGGTAGACGAGATGATCCGCCCGCGCCGCGAAAGAAGGTTGGTCGACCGCCCAGCCGAGCGCCGTTATCAGGGCGAACAGGTCGTCTCCGGTCATGTCTGCACGCGCTGTTCCTTCGTCCTGGGCCCGCAGCAGCAGCCGTGCACCTGCCGAGTGCACCGCGGCGCAGGAAGCGTAAAGCGCGGAGTCCGGGTTGGTATGGGCGGCCGCCATCATGGCGACAACGCCCCTGTAGTTCTGGGTGAATGCCACCAATTCCCGAAACCAGACAAGAAGTGCTTCGTCAGCCGAAACGGAAGTTTCGAGTGTGTCCGCCTTCTGTGTCAGTGCGTCCAGATGGGTGCACAGCAATGCCTCGAACAAGGCCTCTCGTGTCGGGAAATGACGGAGCAGCGTGGCCAGGCCTACACCGGCGCGGCGTGCGATATCGCGCATCGACGCTTCGGCGCCATGCTCGGCGACGGCGTCACGCGCGACCGTGAGGATTTGACTGCGATTTTTTTTGGCGTCGGCTCGCATAGGATATCTTGACAAACGGATCAGTGATCCACATAATACTTATCTGGATCGGTGATCCATATCATACAGCGCCAAACGACATTCCTCCAGTTTGCGCGCAACCTCGACATAAGAGCACATGACATGAACAGACTGAATGGAAAGACCGCCGTCATCACTGGTGGCGCCACTGGTATCGGCCTTGCCGCAGCAAAGCGCTTCATCGAAGAAGGCGCCTTTGTCTTCATCTTCGGCCGCCGGCAGGAAACGCTCGACGCCGCCGTAGTCGAACTTGGGCCTGATGCCCGCGCGGTCAGGGGTTCCGTCTCCAATCTGGCCCACCTGGACCGACTCTACGCGACAGTGAAGGCCGAACGAGGAAGCCTCGACATCGTCTTCGCCAATGCAGGGACGGGGAGCCCGCTCCCGCTCGGCGAGATCACCGCCGAGCACATCGACGAAACCTTCGACACCAACGTGAAGGGCTCGATCTTCACGATCCAGAAGGCGTTGCCGCTGATGGGTGCAGGCGGTTCGATCATCCTGACCGGATCGAGCGCCGGCACCACGGGCGCCCTGGCATTCAGCGCCTACAGCGCGAGCAAGGCGGCCGTGCGCAACCTCGCGAAGACCTGGGCGGAGGACCTGAAGGGCACCGGCATCCGGGTCAACGTGCTCTCGCCCGGGCCGACGGCGACCGAACTTGCGAAGCAAGCGCTGGGCGAGGAAGGCGTGAAGGCCTACGGTGCGATGACCCCGCTCCAGCGCATGGCTGATCCGTCGGAAATCGGGGCGGTGGCAGCCTTCCTCGCGTCGGAAGACAGCAGCTTCATGACCGCCAGCGAAATCGCCGTCGATGGCGGCTTGGCGCAACTCTGAGGAGAAAACCAAATGGCTCAATCGCTGAAAGGCAAAACCGCGCTCGTTACCGGGGCATCGCGAGGCATCGGCCGTGCCATCGCCGAAAGGCTGTCCAAGGAGGGGGCGACGGTAGCGCTGACTTACAACTCGAGCAAATCCGGTGCGGATGAGGCAGTGGCGGCCATCGAAAAGGCGGGAGGCACAGCGTTCGCCATCCACGCGGATCTCGTTGATCCAGCGACGGTCCCGGCCTTGTTCGAGAAACTCGATGATGAGCTCGTCAAGCGCACTGGCGGCAAAGCACTCGACATTCTGGTCAATAACGCCGGAAATTCCGGCTGGGCCGGCTTCAAGGATGCGACGCCCGAGAGCTGGGACACCCTGATGGCGGTGTACGCCCGCGCGCCCTTTTTCATCGTTCAGACTGCACTGGATCGTCTCGCCGATGGCGGACGGATCATCAACGTCTCTTCCGCCGCCGCGACGAAGCCGGTCACGGCCGCACCGATCTATTCAATGGCCAAGGCTGCCATCAATAACCTGACCCATGCACTCGCGTCCGAGTTGGGGCCACGCGGAATTACCGTGAACGCCATCGCACCAGGCTACACGCGAACGGACGCAAACGCCGCCCTTCGGGAGGACCCCGGACTCGTCCAGGCAGTCGAGGCCCAGATCGCGTTGGGGCGCTTTGGCGAGCCTTCGGAAATCGCCGCAGCTGTGGCGTTCCTCGCCTCTGATGATGGCCGCTGGGTGACTGGACAGACAATCGAAGCGAGCGGCGGCTACAAGCTCTGACCGCACTGAAAATCGAAGGAAAATCTTATGAGTTACGCAATCATCGGCTTTGGCAAGATCGGCCAGGCATTGGCCAAGGCGTTCGCCCGCAATGGCATCGAAGTATCCGTTGCCACCACGCGCGCGCCGGCCGACTTTGCAGCCGACGCGGCCAGGATCGGACCCAAGATCATTCCCAAAACCCTGGCGGAAGCAGTCAGGGCGGACATCGTCTTTTTGGCTGTCCGTTTCGAGTCGCATCCGAAGGTCGCGAAGGCGCTACCCAATTGGAAGGGAAAAACCCTCATCGACGCGATGAACACGTTGGCCCCGCTTGGGGAACTGGACGGTCTGCCGTCCTCTGCCTTCGTCGCGAAGGCATTTTCCGGAGCCAGGCTGGTGAAGGGTTTCAACCATCTGGCCGCTGCCGTCCTTGACCAAGATCCCGCCGTACACGGCGGCAGGAGAGTCGTGTTTCTCGCCAGCGATGATGACGGCGCTGCGGCGGAGGTTGGTGTGCTGGCGGAGAACCTGGGCTTCGCGCCAGTCCAGCTTGGCAGGCTTTCGGAAGGTGGATTGCTTGTGCATGCGCGCGGAAAGAACTGGGGCCACCTGATCTTCAAGGACCTGGTCAAATTCGACTCATGAATTCCGACTACTGTGCGTGGTGCGGGCGCACAGCGCACAGTTCAGGCAATCGAACGAACGATGCCTCCATCGACGCGCAGTGCGGCGCCGGTGGTCGCAGAAGCCTGTTCCGAGCATACATATACCACCATGTTCGCGACCTCTTCGGTCGTGGCGAACCGGTTGATGAGCGTCGTCGGGCGCGCGGTTTTCAGGAACTGCTGTTCGGCTTGTTCCTGAGTGATGCCTTGCTCTTGCGCCGTCGATTTCATCCAGCTGGATAGAATCTCGGAGTTCGTCGGACCGGGCAGCACGGCATTGACGGTGATGCCCGTTCCGGCAACGAGTTCGGCCAGCCCGCGCGAGACGGCGAGAATCGCGGTCTTGGTAACGCCGTAGTCGATCATTTCCTTCGGGATGTTCAGCCCGGATTCGCTGCTGATGAACACCACACGTCCCCAGCCGCGCGCCATCATTTTCGGCACGTAATGACGGGCGGTGCGCACGCCGCTCATGACGTTGAGCTGGAACAGTTCCAGCCATTCGCCGTCGTCCTGGTCGAAAAAATTGTTCAGGCGCGCGGTGCCGGCATTGTTGACGAGGATATCCGGGTCCGGCGCTTGTCCGAACAGCACCGCACACCCTTGTGCGGTGGCGACGTCTGCCGCCACGCCGGTCAATTCGGCCCCCGGCAACAGGGTACGCATCTCGCGCAGTGCGGCATCGACACGTTCCTGCGTGCGCCCGTTGATGACGACCGCCGCGCCCGCCCGTGCCATCCCTTCGGCGATTGCACGGCCAATGCCCGCGGTGGAACCGGTCACAATCGCCTTGCGGCCCTTGAGTTCGATCTGCATGAAATTTCTCTCCGTTCGGTGAATGGCCGGCGCATGACGGCCTTCGCGCGTCAGTCGGGCTTGACGAGGTCCTGGAAGATCAGCGGATTCCAGGCGTGTCCGCGCGCCTGGACGAGTGCGCCGCCTTCGGCGAGCTTGCCCAGCGGCACCGGCGCGAAGCCGAGGCGTTCGGCGAGCGCGGCAACTGGCGGCACCGAGTCGTCATCGTCGCTGGCGAGAAAGACGACGCGGCGCCCGCCTTCAACCTGTGGATCGGCGGCCAACAGGCCGGCGGGCAGGTGATTGAAGCCCTTCACGAATCTGGCGCCATTGAAGGCCTTGGCGATGACGGTGGAGGACGGCAGGCCACCGAGTTCTTCGACTGGCATGCCGTAGGCATTGGTCGCGTCAATGATCGTCTTTCCCTGCCAGTTTGGCAGCGATTGGGCGACGGCCGCATGTTCCCGGAAAGGCACGGCAAGGAAAATGACGTCGGCCAGCAAGGCGTCCTGCAAGAACTTGGGAATGACCGCCGTGCCGATTGCGCTTGCTTGCGACGCGAGCTCCTGTGGCGCGCGCCGGCTGGCGACGGCGACTTCAATGTTCTTGCGGGCAAACGCGCGGGCCAGCGCCTGGCCGACTTTGCCAAAGCCGATGATCGAGTAAGACATGGATTTCTCCTGCACTGAGATTTGTGTAAGGAGTATTGTGATTGCATCGATCCGATGTGATAATCCGTTTATTTGGCATTAGATTTATTCTAAATAAGAATGAATAAATTCGGTGAAATGAGCGCGTTCATCTCCGTGGTCGAAACGGGAGGATTCTCTGCCGCCGCACGGAAAACCGGAGAGTCGCAATCAGCGATCAGCAAGGCGGTCAACGCGCTGGAAAAGCGTTTGGGCGTTGCGCTGCTGCACCGGAGCACGCGCAAAGTGACGCTGACCGATCAGGGACAGAAGTACTACGAGCGCACCAAGCCATTGCTCGACGAAATCCTTGCCGCGGATAGCGAATTGACCAGCAGCGTGCGGGATGTCTCGGGCCTGATTCGGATCGCCGCGCCTTCGACGTTTGGCCGGCTGCATGTGTTGCCGCTGCTTGCCGAACTGTTGTCGCGTTATCCCGGTCTGCGGGTCGACCTGGTGTTGTCCGACGCGCTGCGCGACATGGTCGACGATCGGATCGATCTGGCGATACGCGTCAGCCAGGTCAACGACCCGGATTCCGTGGTTCGGCGAGTAGCCGGCACGTCCCTGGTCTGCGCCGGTTCCCGGCGTTACTTCGCGCGGCGTGGCATCCCGAAGACGCCGGCCGACCTTGCCGACCACAACTGTCTGATCTATGGCCAGATGACCGAATGGGTGTTTACTGGCCCGGAAGGCCGCTTGAGCATTCCGGTGCGTGGTTCGCTGTCTTCCAACAGCGTGGAGGCCATTCTGGCCGGCGTGATGGATGGCGTGGGCATAGGCCTGTTTCATCGCGCATCGCTGGTCGGGGAATTCGAGACCCCGGACGTGGTCACGGTGCTTGATGATTTCCTGAACGAACCGCGCGATGTCAGCCTCGTCTGGCCCAAACGCCGGTTCGTGCCGACACGGGTGCGGTGTGCGACCGATTTTCTGGCTACGGCGCTTTCAGCGCGTATCTAGCCCAGAGAAGAACCCGCCGCACACAGTCGCTTCACCCCCTCTGCCCGAAGACTCCCCATGGGGGAGTCTCCCGTTCCACCAGGAATCACACGTCGATGTTCCCCGCCTGCAATGCATGGGTCTCGATGAAGGCGCGGCGCGGTTCGACGTTGTCGCCCATCAGGGTGACGAAGATTTCGTCGGCGGCGATGGCGTCCTCGATCTGCACGCGCAGCAGGCGGCGCACGGTCGGGTCCATGGTGGTTTCCCAGAGCTGTTCCGGGTTCATTTCGCCCAGGCCCTTGTAGCGCTGCTTGCTGATGCCGCGTTCGGCCTCGGCGCGCAGCCATTGCATGACCTCGCGGAAGTCGGAGACGGGCTTTTCCTTGAGCTTGTCGCCGGTGCCCCGGCGCACGACGGCGCCTTCGCCCATCAGGCCCAGGAAGGTCTTGGCGGTGCGGGCCAGGACGGCATAGTCGCCGCCGCGCACGAAATGGCGGTCGAACACGCTGACGCGCAGATTGCCGAAGTGCGGGCGGATGACGGCCAGGCGCCAGGCTTCCTCGATGTCGTCGTACTGGGCTTCCACGTGGACGCCGTGGGGATCGGCCGGGTCGAGCAGGGCCTGTTCCAGCGCGGCGGCGCTGGCGCGGGCGGCGGCCTCGTCCACCAGGCTGAGCTGCACGCCCTCGGCCATGGCCGACAGGGCTTCGGCATTCAGAATGCGCGACAGACGGGCGATGACCGAATCCGCGGTGACGTACTGGCGCGCCAGGTCCAGCAGGGCGTCGCCGGCGATCGGCGTGGCGCCGGTGCCGGGCGTGAGTTCCGTGTCCTTGAGCGCCAGATGCAGCATGAACTGGGCTTCCTCGGCGTCGTCCTTCAGATAACGTTCTTCGCGGCCGACCTTGACCTTGTAGAGCGGCGGCTGGGCGATGTAGACGTAGCCGCGCTCGATCAGCGCCGGCATCTGGCGATAGAGCAGGGTCAGCAGCAGGGTGCGGGTGTGGGCGCC
>CBFGXR010000064.1:0-8099 GCA_965652675.1 uncultured Castellaniella sp. | reverse complement strand
ACGCCGACGCGGCCGACGTCGGCCTGCAGGCCGTGTCCCTGTCCACCATCCAGAAAAGCTTCGGCGTCGGCGACGCCACCCTGGGCGCGCTGCAGGGCCTGGCGGGCATCCTGATCGCCAGCGCGCTGGCGATCCCGCTGGCGCGCTTCGCGGACCGCTACTCGCGCAAGCGGGTGCTGCTGTGCCTGATCGCGGTCTCGTCCGCCCTGATGGGGCTGAGCGCCATCGCGCACACGTTCCCGCTCTTCTTCGTCGGCCGTTCGGCCGCGGGCATCACCGAATTCGCCATGGTCCCGCTGGTCTACTCCATGATTCCCGACCTGGCGCCGGAGCGGCACCGGGTGGCGTCCAATCTCGGCTTCGCGGCTCTGATGGCGGCCGGGGCGAGCGGCGGCTTCTATTTCAGCGACGTCATCCTGTCCACGGCGGACGCGCTGTTCGCCTGGGACGCCGAACCCTGGCGCAAGGCCTTTCTGCTGCTCGGCATGGCCGGCCTGCCCCTGCTTCTGCTCGGCGCCCTGACGGCCGACCCCGTCCGCCATCTCGGCGCGGACGACCGCGCGGCCCACGGATCGCTGCCGGCCTTCCTGCGGCTGCGCTGGCGGGCCGTCGGCCTGTTCGTCGGCACGGCCGGCTGCCTGATCACCGCGGTGCAGGCGCTCAACCAGCTGATCGCGCTGTCGCTGGAACGCCGGTTCGACGCCGCGCCCGGCGACATCGGCCACGCCATGGGACTCATCATCCTGATCACCAGCGTCGGCTGTCTGCCGATGGCCGGACTGCTGGACCGCGCCCTGGCCCGGCGCATCGGCCAGGCGGCGCGCCCTCTGATCATGGGCCTGTCGGTGATCATCGCCATCCCGGTGCTCCTGCTGCTGACGGCCATGCGCACGCTCGACCAGGCCTTCATCGCCGTCGGGCTGTTCCTGTTCATGACCTGCACGGCCAACGCCCTGGTGCCCACCATGCTGCAGGACCTGGCGCCCGCATCCCTCAGGGCGCGCTGCTTCGCCCTCTGGAGCTTCGTCGTCTCGCTGTTCGGCGCCGCCGGCCCGCTGCTGGCCGGCACGCTGTCGGATGGGGTGTTCGACAAGCATCTGCTGAACGCCGTCGCCGCCGTCGCCGTGCCGGCGCTGACGGTGTCCGCCGCCTGCGCCCTGCGGTCCGTCCTGCGGACGATCCAAGAACGGCGGCGGGCGGTGGCAAGCCCCGCCTAGGCGCGCCCCGCCCCATCCGGCGGCACCGGCACGCCCGCGCAGCGGCAGGCGAAGGCCCAGAGCAGCGCCGCCTGCGCGAACGCCTGGTCCCGGTCGTCGCTGCCCTGGTGGCCGCTGTCCGGGTCCAGGACCAGGATCGCCGGCCGGTCGCCCGTCCCCCGATGGCGGATGTTCGCCACCAGCTTGGCCGGTTCCCAGTAGGGCACGCGGTCGTCCTTCAGCCCGGCCGTGCACAGCATCGGCGGGTAATCGGCCCGGCCCACGTTCTCGTAGGGCGAAATGCCGGCGATCCAGTCATAGGCCCGCGGGTCGGCCAGCGGATCGCCCCAGTCCGGACGCAGCAGCGGCACCAGCGGATGATCGGCGTCGCTCATGGTGTTCAGCATGTCGACGAAAGGCACCTGGGCGATCACGCCCGCCCAGAGTTCGGGGGCGCTGTTCATCGCGCCGCACACCAGCAGCCCGCCGGCCGACACGCCATGGGCCACGATCCGTCCGGGCGCGGCATGGCCGCTTGCCACCAGATGGCGCGCGCAGGCGATGAAATCGGTCATCGAATGGCCCTTGCGTTCGCGGCACCCGTCCTGGTACCAGCGCGCGCCCTTCTCCGATCCGCCGCGCACGTGCGCGATCGCATACCGGAACCCGGCATCGACCAGCACCGCCGCCGGCCAGGAAAAATCGGGCTCCCGGGCAATGCCGTAGGCGCCATAGCCCGTCAGCAGCACAGGCCGCGGCCCATGCGCATCCCAGCGGGACAGCACGGTCATGGGCACGGTTTCGCCATCCGGCGCCCGTGCCTCCAGGCGCTCGACGCGGTACGCGGCGGGATCGAAACCGCGCGGATCGGCGCGCCCCGCCACATGCCACCGTCCGCTGGCCAGATCCACGTCCACCCAGCGCGGCGGGCTGGCCGGCGCCTGATGCGTGATGCGCGCCTGCCCGGCAGCATACGGCTGCAGGGCGGCGAGCGCGAGGCAATAGGCGGGCTCGTCGAACCCGATCGTCGTCTCCCGCCCATCGCGATGCGTCAGCACGAGGCGATGCAGGCCCCGGGTGCGTTCCAGCCGGACGAGCGCCTCGGCGAAGGGCCGGATCGCGATGATGGGCACGCCGGCGCGATGGGGAACCAGCTCGTCGCGGATATCGAACGTGACGGGATCCAGTCGCAGCAGCTTGCGGTCGATCGCCCCGTCCGCATCGGTCAGCATCAGCAGGGCGCCGTTCCACTCGTCCACCTCGTAGCGCACGCCCCGCCGGCGCGGCCGCACCGGCCGAGGCGGGTCCGTCTCGGCGCCGGCGGCGATCAGACGGACCTCGCCGGTGTCCGGACCGGCCAGCGTCAGCGTCACGAAACCGCCGGCCGCCGTGCGCGCCACCCGCATGAAGATCGCGGGATCCTGCTCCTCGTGGACCAGCGCCGCCTCGCCGCCCTCGACCGGGGAACGGTACAGGCGGGTCGGGCGGCTGTGCGCGTCGCGCCAGATCCAGAACAGGTGGCGGGACGAAGGCGCAAAGGTGAAGCCGCCGTAGCCGAAGGCATCGGCCGCCACCAGGGTGCGGACGTCGCCGCTGTCGATGTCGAGCAGGCAGATCCGGTGGCGGTCGTCGCCGACCACGTCTTCCGCCCAGGCGAAATAACGGCCGTCCGGACTGGGCTGATGGTCCGTCGCGCGATAGTAGGCATGACCCTCGGCGCGCACGGCCTCGTCGAGCAGGCGCTGGGTCCGCCCGTCCGCGCCGGTGCGGGAAAAGACGCGATGCGAGCCGCCTTCGGGCAGCCCGGCGTGATGGCGCCAGCCCGCCGCTGCGGGCGGCGGCGGCTCCTGGAGGTCGGGGGCCCCGGCGGTCAGGCGCTCGTGGAACCAGCGCACGTCGGCTTCCAGCGGACGCAGGACATCCTCCGCGTACCGCATCTCGGCCCGCAGATGATCGCGCAGGCGCGGCGGCAGCGTATCCAGCGTCCGCGTCCCGGACGATGGGATGAATCTCATCCAGGCATAGTCATCGGTGCGCTCGCGTCCGAGCTGCCGGATTTCGTGGGGTTCGCGGGGCGCGACGGGGGGCTGGGCATCGGGCCAGGCCGGCGGCTGATCGGGAGATGCGGCAGAGGGAGGCATGAACGCGAAAAGGATCGGGGCCTGGCCCCTGATCGAGCATGAGTCGCAGGGATTCTATCACCCTGACTCGAGCGGAAATGGCACGGAATCCGACAGGCATCTTTCAACCCACTTGTATCCTCCCTCCACGATTCCTTCACATTTCGACTATTTTGACATAGAATGCGATTCGTTCTTATTTAGATTCTTATAAAATTTAATGGAGAAGCTCTTGGCATCGCACCCTTCCGCCTCCCGGACCCTGCTGGGCTCGTCCCTCGCCCTGGCGCTCGCCGCGCCGGGTACCTTCCTGCCGACAGGCGCGCAAGCTCAGACCACGGGCAAGCCCGCCACCCTGAGCCCTGTGACGGTTCAAGGCGACCGGGGTGACAACTACAAGGCCGACGAGGCCTCCCAGGCCAAGTTCACGGCGCCGCTGCTGGACACGCCCAAATCCGTCCAGGTCATTCCCCAGGCCATCATCCAGGACACCAACGCCACTTCGCTGGAAGACGTGCTGCGCAACTCGCCGGGCATCACTTTCGGCGCCGGCGAAGGCGGCCAGCCCCTGGCCGACCGCCCCTTCATCCGCGGCGCCTCCTCGGCCAGCAACATCTACGTGGACGGAATCCGCGATGCGGGCGGCCAGACGCGTGAAGTCTTCGACCTGGAAAGCGTGGAAATCATCCGGGGCGCGGATTCCGCCCTGGGCGGGCGCGGCACGGGCGGCGGCAGCATCAATCTGACGAGCAAGCACGCCCACCTGGGCAACGCCGCCAGCGCCAGCCTGGGCGTCGGCACCGACAAGTATTTCCGCGCCACCGCCGACGGCAACTGGCAATTCAGCGACACCTCGGCGTTCCGCCTGAACGTCCTGGGCGCCTCGGGCGACATGCCGGGCCGCGATGCCGTGGACTACAAGAACTGGGGCGTGGCGCCCACGCTCTCCTTCGGCCTGGGCACGCCGACGCGTGTGTCGCTCAGCTACTACCACTACCAGACGGACGGAATGCCGGATTATGGAGTGCCGGTGATTCGTCAGACCGGCACCCGCAACTTCCCCTACACGACCGGCAACGGCATCCTGGACGTGGATCGCGACACCTTCTATGGCGTCTATGACCGGGACTACCGCAAGACGCAGGCGGACATCGGCACCATCGAGGTCGAGCACCCTGGGCAACGCCGCCAGCGCCAGCCTGGGCGTCGGCACCGACAAGTATTTCCGCGCCACCGCCGACGGCAACTGGCAATTCAGCGACACCTCGGCGTTCCGCCTGAACGTCCTGGGCGCCTCGGGCGACATGCCGGGCCGCGATGCCGTGGACTACAAGAACTGGGGCGTGGCGCCCACGCTCTCCTTCGGCCTGGGCACGCCGACGCGTGTGTCGCTCAGCTACTACCACTACCAGACGGACGGAATGCCGGATTATGGAGTGCCGGTGATTCGTCAGACCGGCACCCGCAACTTCCCCTACACGACCGGCAACGGCATCCTGGACGTGGATCGCGACACCTTCTATGGCGTCTATGACCGGGACTACCGCAAGACGCAGGCGGACATCGGCACCATCGAGGTCGAGCACGACATCACGGACCGCCTGACCCTGCGCAATGCCACACGCTACGGCGAAACGCTGAACGATTACGTCCTGACCAATCCGGGCGACGGACAGGTGAAATACGATGCGGGCACAGACCAGTACTGGCTGCTGCGCGGCCTGAAATCACGCTGGCAGAAAAGCACCACGCTGGCCAATGTGACGGAATTGACCGGCAAGTTCGAGACAGGCAGCCTGAAGCACAGCTTCAACGCCGGGATCGAACTGTCTCGAGAAACCACCAAGAACGCCAGCTACAACGTCACCACGACCAATGGCTCCGCCTGCCCGGCCGTGTTCGCCGGCAAGATGGATTGCACGCCGCTCTTCAACCCCAACCCCAACGACCCCTGGTCCGGCAGCATTGCACGCGGCCCGCTGAGCCTGGACGCCAAATCCACCACCCAGGCCGCCTACTTCTTCGACAGCATCGACTTGAACGAACAGTTCTCGATCAATGCCGGACTGCGTTTCGACCGTTATCGGATTTCGGGCGAATCGATCCCGCGCGGCGCCACGGCACCGGTGCATGACGAAGGCTCCTGGAACATGTTCAACTACCAGTTGGGTCTGGTCTACAAGCCGGCGCCCAACGGCAGCATCTACGTCAGCTATGCCACGGCATCCACCCCTCCCAGCATGTCGGGTGGCGACCAGGACAGCCTGGGCGCGACCGGCGCCGATAGCCTGAGCGACCTGAAGCCCGAAAAGAGCCGCACCGTCGAACTGGGCACCAAATGGAATTTCCTGAACGACCGTCTGGGTCTGACCGCCGCCATTTTCGAGAATGAACGGCGCGATGCGCAGATCGAGGTCGATCCGGGCGTCTACGCCCAGGCCGGCAAGACCCGCGTACGCGGCCTGGAACTGGGCATCAACGGCAAGATCACGCCGAAATGGGCGGTCTACGGCGGCTACGCCTACCTGAACAGCAAGCTGGTGGAAGGCGCCTACAGCAACGTCAATGTGGGCGATCCCCTGACCAACACGCCCAAGCACAGCTTCAGCCTGTGGTCCACCTACAAGGTCCTGCCGCCGCTGACCGTGGGCGCGGGCGCCTACTACGTCGGCAAGACCTTCGGCGGCTCCGGCCAGGGCACGGCCGGCGGGGGCGCTTCCGGCACCTACATGCCCGCCTACTGGCGCTTCGACGCCATGGCGTCCTACCAGGTCAACAAGAACCTCGGCTTCCAGCTGAACGCCCTGAACCTGACCGACAAGGTGTACTACGCCCACAACAACGGCAACCACCACGCCGACTTCGGCCCCGGCCGCCAGATCATCCTGACCGCCAACCTGAAGTATTGATCATCGCTCAGGCGATCCCACGCCCCCGCCGCGGTCCGCCGCGCCGGGGGCGTGTTCCATGACCGCAGCGGGGTAGAATCCCCGGAACACCCGCCGACCGGCACGGACACTCCTTCAAGGGCGCGCTTCCGACATGCTCATCACCCTTCCCGACCTGCTGCCGCCCGACGTGGTCCGGCAATGCCGCGCCGACCTCGAGGCCGCCCGCTGGACGGACGGCGGCCAGACCGCCGGCCACGTGGCCGCGCACGTCAAGGCCAACCGCCAGCTGGCGCTGGACGACCCGGCGGGCGCGCGGATCGGCGCCCTGATCCTCGAAGCCCTGGGCCGCGATCCCCTGTTCATGTCCGCCGCCCTGCCCGCGCGCATCCTGCCGCCGCGCTTCAACCGCTACGAAGGCGGTGAACACTACGGCTTCCACATCGACAACGCGATCTTCCAAATGCCCGGCGAACCGGCACGCATCCGCACCGACGTGTCCACCACCGTGTTCTTCAGCGACCCGGACGAATACGAAGGCGGCGAACTGATCATCCAGGACACCTACGGCGAACAGCGCATCAAGCTGCCCGCCGGCCACGCCGTGGTCTACCCCGGCACCAGCCTGCACCGCGTCGCCCCCGTCACCCGAGGCGTGCGCTACGGCTCGTTCTTCTGGACCCAGAGCCTGGTGCGCGACGACGGCCGCCGCGCCCTGCTGCTGAACCAGGACGTCGCCATCCAGCGCCTGATCCAGGCCGGCGCCGACCCCGAAACCATCGCTCAGCTCACCGGCGTGTACCACAACCTGCTGCGCATGTGGTCGGAGCTGTAAGACATGCCCATTGACCGCCCCTGACCGCTTGACCCATGGCATATGTCAAGCATATGCTATGCCATGAAGGCTGTTTCAGATCAGGGGGTCACCATGCGCACCGTGTCCATCTTCCGCAACAACAAGAATCAGGCGATCCGGATCCCCCGCGATCTGGAATTTCAGGGCGTGTCCGAAGTGGAAATCATCCCGCAAGGCAACGCACTGCTGCTGCGCCCATGCCGGCCATCCTGGACTTCGCTGCGGGATCTTTCCGCGACAGGCGACGACTTTCTGGCAAATCGGCCGGATATCATCGAGGAGAACGATCCCTTCGGTGAAGACACATGAGCCGCACGATCTACATGCTGGATACCAATATCTGTTCATACATCATGCGGTGGTGCCCGGAAACCGTGCTGCAGCAACTGGAACAGGCGAACACGCTGCAGCATCGCATCGTGGTATCCGCAATCACCTATGCCGAGTTGCGGTTTGGCGCCAACAGCGCCAAGGCCTCTCCCAGGATCACCCCCATGGTGGACGCCTTCGTGCAACGGCTCGACGCCATCCTGCCCTGGGATGCCGCAGCGGTCGACGAAACCGCACAGATCCGCCGGTATCTGGCGGAAAAGGGCATCCCGATCAGCCACAACGACGCGGCAATCGCCGGACACGCCCTCTCCCAGGAATGCACGCTCATCACGCACAATACCCGCGAATTCCAGCGCGTCCCCCGCTTGATTTCGGAAGACTGGGCCTAATGCCGCAACCTGAACCAGTTCAGCACCGCGTCCAGCGGGCTGTGGTCCAGGGCGAAGCGCGCCTGGGCGCGCACCACGGGCTTGGCCCGATAGGCCACTGAATAGAACGCCTGCGCCATCATCGGCAGGTCGTTGGATCCATCCCCCAGCACGATGATCTGCTCCGGCGCCGCGCCCGTCGATTCGGCCAGCGCACGCACGTGCCGCGCCTTGGCCGCGCCGTCGACGATGTCGCCCAGCACCCGGCCCGTCAGCACGCCGTCCACGACCTCCAGGGTGTTCGCATGCGCCTCGTCCAGCGCCAGCCCCCGGCGCAG
>CBFGXR010000063.1:0-8129 GCA_965652675.1 uncultured Castellaniella sp. | reverse complement strand
CAGGCTCATGTCGTGCTCGATCAGCAGCACGGCCACGCCGAATTCACGCCGCAGTTGGTCGATCAGCGCCTGCAGATCGCGCTTTTCCTGGGGATTCAGGCCGGCGGCCGGCTCGTCGAGCATCAGCAGGCGCGGCTGGGTGATCATGCAGCGGGCGATTTCCAGGCGCCGCTGGTGACCGTAAGCCAGGTTACCGGCCTCGCGGTTGGCGTACTGGCGGATGCCCATGAAATCCAGCCACTGCACCGCGCGTTTCTTGGCCTCGGTTTCGGAGTGCCGGAACGAGGGCAGCTTGAACAGGCCCTGCAGCAGGCCGGTTTCCATCAGGGTGTGCTGCGCCACCATCAGGTTTTCCAGCACGGTCAGGTTCTTGAACAGGCGCACGTTCTGGAATGTGCGCACCAGGCCATGGCGGGCGACCTTGTGGCTGGGCAGGCCGGTGATGGCCTTGCCGTCCATGAGGATGTCGCCCGTGGTGGGCCTGTAGAAGCCGCCCACGCAGTTGAAGACGGTGGTCTTGCCGGCGCCGTTGGGGCCGATGATGGCGAAGACTTCGTCGCGGCGCACGTCGAATTCGACCTGATCGACGGCCAGCAGGCCGCCGAACCGCATGGTCAGTCCGCTGACCTTCAGCAATGTTTCACTCATGATTCCAATTCCACTTGCGGACGTTTCACCGGCAGCAGGCCCTGCGGGCGCCAGACCATCATGACGACCATGACCAGGCCGAAGATCAGCATGCGGTATTCGGCGAATTCGCGGGCGATCTCGGGGATGACGGTCAGCAGCACGGCGGCCAGGATGACTCCCAGCTGGGACCCCATGCCGCCCAGCACGACGATGGCCAGGATCAGTGCCGATTCGATGAAGGTGAAGGATTCCGGATTCACCAGGCCTTGGCGGGCGGCGAAGAACGCGCCGCCGAAGCCGGCGAACATGGCGCCCATGGTGAAGGCCGAGAGCTTGATGTTGCGCGGGTTCAGGCCCAGGGAACGGCAGGCGATCTCGTCCTCGCGCAGGGCTTCCCAGGCGCGGCCGATCGGCATGCGGATCAGGCGGCTGGTGAAGTACAGGGTGAACAGCACCAGCACCAGGGCCATCAGGTACAGGTAGATCACCACGTCCTGGCTGTTGAAGGACCAGCCCATCAATTCATGGAAGGTCGGCGTGCCGTCCATCGAGCGGCGCACCATCTGGTAGCCGAAGAAGGACGGCTTGGGAATCCCCGAGATGCCGTCCGGACCGCCGGTGAAGCTGGTCAGGTTGATGAGCAGCAGGCGGATGATCTCGCCGAAGCCCAGCGTCACGATCGCCAGGTAGTCGCCCCGCAGCCGCAGCACCGGGAAGCCCAGGATGAAGCCGAAGAAGGCCGACATCAGGCCGGCGAACGGCAGCGCCTGCCAGAAGCCCCAGCCCGCCCAGTGGTACAGCAGGGCGTAGGTGTAGGCGCCCACGGCGTAGAAGCCGACGAAACCCAGGTCGAGCAGGCCGGCGAAGCCCACCACGATGTTCAGGCCCAGGCCGAGCATGACGTAGATCAGCACCAGCGTGGCGATGTCCACCTGGGCGCGTCCGGTGAAGAACGGCCAGACCAGTGCGAACAGGACCAGCACCAGGATCGCCCGATGGCGGAACGCGTCGGTGATGGCGGGCAGACGGAAACGCGAGGGCGTGGCGGCCTTGCCGGCCCGGCGCTGGCGCAGCCAGGCGTTCAGCAGCTGGATGACGAACACGGCCAGCATGCCGCCGAGGATCATCTTCCAGTCGGGTTGCAGATAGGTTTCCTGGCCTTTGCGCAGGATCTGCAGGCCATACACGGGGGCAATGATGACCCCCGCCAGTACCGCGGCGATCGCCGCGTTCTTGAGATTCTGATTCATTTAGACTTTTTCCACCTCGGGTTTGCCCAACAGCCCCGTGGGACGGAACAGCAGGATGAAGACCAGCAGCAGGAAGGCGACGATGTCCTTGTACTGCGAGGAGATGAAGGCGGCGGCAAAGGTCTCGGCCAGGCCCAGCAGCACGCCGCCCAGCATGGCGCCGGGGATGCTGCCGATGCCGCCCAGCACGGCCGCGGTGAAGGCCTTGATGCCGACGATGAAGCCGATGAAGGGGTTGAGCTTGCCGATGGCCAGGGCGATCAGCACCCCGCCGACCGCGGCCAGCATGGCGCCGATCATGAAGGTGAAGGAAATGATCCGGCTGGTGTCGATGCCCAGCAGATTGGCCATGCGCAGGTCCTGGGAGCAGGCCCGCGACGCCTGGCCGGTGCGGGAATATTTGATGAACAGCGTCAGGCCGATCATCATCAGCACCGTGACGACGATGATCAGGATGCGGGAATACGGCGCGGTCACGCTGAAATCGCTGGCGCCGATCGTGAAGTTGAACGACCCGGTGATCAGCGCGGGCACGGCCATGTCGCGCGCGCCCTGCCCCGTGGCCACCCAGTTCTGCAGGAAGATCGACATGCCGATCGCGGAAATCAGCGGCACCAGGCGCGGGCTGTTGCGCAGCGGCGCATAGGCGACCTTTTCGACGGCGTAGCCGTAGACCGCCGTCACCAGCACGGCCACGACCAGCATGATCAGCACCATCAGGGGCAGCGGCAGGCCGCTGTTGACGCCGATGGCCGACAGCGTGACCAGGCCCACGTAGGCGCCGATCATGTAGATCTCGCCGTGGGCGAAATTGATCATGCCGATGATGCCGTAGACCATGGTGTAGCCGATGGCGATGAGGGCATAGATGGCGCCCAGCGACAAGCCGTTGAACAGCTGTTGCGTCAATAGAGGAAGCAGGTCGGACATAATGTCGGGGGGAGTAAGACGAAAAGACGGCCGGGCGACAGGCGCCCGGAAGAACCGCAGCGGCCCCGGCGCATGCCGGGGCCGACCGAGCCCGTCAGGGCTGGATCTGGGTCAGGTTGCCGTTGGCATCCCAGCGGAAGACCGCGAATTCGAAGTGCTTGAGATCGCCCTTCGCATCGTAGTCGACCTTGCCGATGGCGGTGTCGAAGCTGTGGCCGTGCATGTAGTCGGCGACCTTGGCCGGATCCGTGCCGACCGCGTTGATGCTGTCGGCCAGCACCTGCATCGCCGCGTAGGCGGTCATGGTGAAGGCGCCGTCGGGGCTGCGCTGGTACTTCTTGAACTGCTCGAGGATCTGCTCGTTGCCCTTGCGCTTGGTGAAGTCGGCGGGCAGCGTCACCAGCAGCTTGTCGACGGCCGGGCCGGCGATGGCGGCGAGGTCCTTGTTGGCCACGCCTTCGGGGCCCATGAACTGGGTGTCCAGGCCCTGTTCGCGCGCCTGGCGCAGCAGCAGGCCCAGTTCGGGGTGGTAGCCGCCGAAGTAGATCAGGTCGGGGCCCAGGGCCTTCAGTTTGGAGATGACGGCGGAATAGTCGCTGTCGCCGACGTTGATGCCTTCGAACATGGCGACGTTCACGCCGTCCTTTTCCAGGGCCTTCTGGACCTGGGTGGCCACGCCGTTGCCGTAGGTCTGCTTGTCGTGCAGGATGGCGACCTTCTTCGGCTTGAGCTGCTTGGCGATGTAGTCGGCGGCGAAGGGACCCTGCTGGTCGTCGCGGCCGATGGTGCGGAAGAAGAAGTGCGGCTTGATCGTGTCGGTGACCAGCGGGGACGTGGCGCCCGGGGTGATGGCGACGATGCCTTCCTGTTCGTAGACGTTCACGGCCGGGACGGTGGTGCCCGAGCAGGCGTGGGCCACGGCGAACTTGGCGCCGGAGTTGATCACGCGGTTGGCGGCCGGGACGGCCTGCTTGGGTTCGCAGCCGTCGTCGATGAGCAGCGGCTCGATCTTCATGCCCTTGATGCCGCCGGCTTCGTTCATGGCATCGATGGCCGTCAGCGCGCCCGCCTGGATCTGATCGCCGTACTGGGTGTTGGGGCCGGTCATCGGCTGCGGAATGCCGATCTTGAGGGTGTCGGCATGGGCGCCGGCAGCCAGAGCCAGGGCTCCGAATGCGAGGATGCAGGGGGTGATGCGCAGTTTGAACTTCATTCGATAGTCTCCGGTAGAGGCGCCGTTGGCAGTTTCAACAAAACCCGGTCGGGGTTGAAGCCAGGGGCGCCAAAAGCCTTGGTTTTGCTTCCGCCCTGAGCGGCAGGCGTATTCTGACGGCTCGTCCAGGGGGTGTCACTACGGTTAATCCCTTATGACGGAACGTGACCGCGAGGGTCTCGGGATATTCAGGGACGGATCAAGATGAAAACTCGCGCGCGAGTTCTTCCGCGCGGCGGGCGGCGGCGTCGACCGCCTGGCGCATGATGTCGGGCAGGCCGCGATCCTGGAAGACCGCCAGGGCCGCCGCCGTGGTGCCGCCCTTCGAGGTCACCCGTTCGCGCAGGACCGCGGGCGAGTCCGGCGACAGCGTCGCCAGCTGGGTGGCGCCGTTGAACGTGCCCAGCGCCAGCCGGCGCGCCTGGTCCGGCGTCAGGCCCTGTTCGATCCCGGCCGCGATCAGGGATTCCAGGAACAGGAAGACGTAGGCCGGGCCGCTGCCGGACACCGCCGTGACGGCGTCGATGGCCGCGTCGTCATCCACCCAGATGACCTCGCCGACGGCGCGCAGCAGTTCTTCGGCCAGCGCGCGGTCGGCCTCATCCACGCCGGACAGGGCCGCCATGCCCGTCATGCCGCTGGCGATCAGCGCGGGCGTGTTGGGCATGCAGCGCACGACCCGGGCGCAGGGTTGCGCGTCCGTGCCCAGCCAGCGGGCGATCGCCTCGCCGGGAATGCCGGCGGCGATGCTGATGATCAGGGTGTCGGGACGCAGCCAGGGCCGGCACTGGCGCACGACCTCGGCCATGACCTGGGGCTTGACGGCGAAGAACCAGACGCGGCATTCGGACAGGCGCGCGTCCGGGACCGCCGCCGTGGTGGTGCCCTGCGCGGCCCAGCGTTCGCGGGTGGCTTCGCCGGGATCGATGACGTGGACGTTGGCGGCCGCGCAGCGCCGGCCGATCAGACCGCTGGCCAGGGCGTTGGCCATGTTGCCGCCGCCGATGAGGGCGAGAGAGAGTTCGGTTTTCATGACCCGGCATTGTACGGACAAGCGCTATCACATAGAAAGCCCCGCATCGGGCATCAGAAAGGAAACGCACAGGAAACGAAAAGAAAAGCAAGGAAATCAGGGATTGCCAAAGCTGTCATAAGCTGATCACAATGAGCCCCTACAATCCCCTCCCGCCGCCCCTCGGGCAGGACCGGGGGCACAATCACAGGAGACCACCATGGCTTTTTCCTTGTTCCGCACGACCGCGCTGGCCGCTCTGATGGCCGCTTCGGGCCTGGCCCAGGCCGCCACCGACGTCACGTTCTGGCATTCCATGGAAGGCCCCCTGGGCGAACGCGTCGCCAAGATCGCCCAGGATTTCAACGCAAGCCAGTCCGACTACGTCGTGCATGCCGTCTACAAGGGCAACTACGGCGAATCCATGAACGCGGGGATCGCCGCCTTCCGCGCGGGCAACGCGCCCGACATCCTCCAGGTCTTCGAGGTCGGCACCGCCACCATGATGTACGCCAAGGGCGCCATCAAACCCGTCCAGGCGCTGTCCGAAGCCGTCGGCGACCCCATCGACCCGTCCGCCTTCCTGGGCGCCGTGGCCGGCTACTACTCGTCGCCCGACGGCAAGCTGGTGTCCATGCCCTTCAACAGCTCCACGCCGGTGCTGTACTACAACAAGGACGCCTTCAAGAAGGCCGGCCTGGACCCCGAACATCCGCCCAAGACCTGGCCCGAAGTCGCCGACGCCGCGAAAAAACTGCGCGCCGCCGGCATGGAATGCGGCTATTCCTCGGCCTGGCCGTCCTGGGTCCTGCTAGAAAACTTCGCCGCCTGGCACAACGTGCCCTACGCGTCCAAGGACAACGGCTTCGGCGGCCTGGACGCCCGCCTGCAACTGGACAGCCCGCTGTTCAAGAAGCACCTGAACTTCCTGGCCGACATGGCCAAGGCCGGCACCTTCACCTACGGCGGACGCGGCGACGCGGGCAATGCCCTGTTCACCTCGGGCAAGTGCGGGATGTACACCGGCTCCAGCGGCATGCGCGCCTCCATCATCAAGACCGGCGGCTTCGCCTTCGGCACCAGCACCCTGCCCTACTACCCCGACGTGCAGGGCGCGCCCCAGAACTCCATCATCGGCGGCGCCTCGCTGTGGGTGTTCTCCGGCAAGTCCGACGCCGCCTACAAGGGCGTGATCAAGTTCTTCAAGTTCCTGGCCAGCCCCGCGCAGGCCGCCGCCTGGCACCAGGGCACCGGTTACGTGCCCGTCACCAAGGCCGGCTACCAGGCCACCAAGGAATCCGGCTTCTACGACAAGAACCCGGGCACGGAAATCGCGGTCAAGCAGCTCGACGCCACCACCACCGCGAACTCGCGCGGCGTCCGGCTGGGCTACCTGCCGCAGATCCGCGACATCGAGGACAGCACCATGGAACAGATCTTCGCCGGCCAGACGAGCCCCGAGGACGGCCTGAAGAAGATGAACACCGAGGGCAACGCCCTGCTCGAACGCTTCGAAAAGAGCGTCAAGTAGGTCGATGGAAAAACGCGTCGTCTTCCGCCACCGCAGCCTGCCCTGGCTGCTGCTGGCGCCGCAGCTGGCCATCACGCTGGTGTTCTTCTTCTGGCCCGCGGGCCAGGCCATGTGGCAGTCCTTCCGCCTGGAGGACCCCTTCGGCCTGTCCTCGCAGTTCGTGGGCCTGGACAACTTCGCCGACCTGTTCTCCAGCGCCGACTACCTGAGCTCGTTCCGCACCACGCTCTGGTTCTCGGCGCTGGTGGCCTTCGGCGGGCTGGCGATCTCGCTGCTGCTGGCCGTGATGGCCGACCGCGTGGCGCGCGGCGCGGGGCTCTACAAGACCCTGCTGATCTGGCCCTACGCGGTCGCGGCGGCGGTCGCGGGGGTGCTGTGGCTGTTCCTGTTCTCGCCCTCGGTCGGCATCCTGGCGGTCTACCTGGCGCAGCTCGGCTTCGACTGGAACCCGCGCCTGGACGGGCACGACGCCATGGCGCTGGTCGTCTTCGCCTCGATCTGGAAACAGGTATCCTATAATTTCCTGTTCTTCCTGGCCGGCCTGCAATCCATTCCCCGCTCGCTGATCGAGGCCGCCGCCATCGACGGCGCCGGCCCCTTCCGGCGCTTCCGCACCATCGTCTTCCCGCTGCTCTCGCCCACGACCTTTTTTCTGCTGGTGATCAACTTCATCTACGCCTTCTTCGATACCTTCGCGGTGATCGACGTGGTCACGCAGGGCGGCCCCGGGCATGCCACCGACATCCTGGTCTACAAGGTCTACAACGCCGGCTTCAAGGGCCTGGACCTGGGCGCCTCCGCGGCCCAGTCGGTGATCCTGATGCTGATCGTGATCGGCCTGACGGCCCTGCAGTTCCGCTACGTCGACCGCAAGGTGAATTACTGATGCCCCCGCCCGATTCTCACGGAGACGCCCGTGGTTGAACGCCGCCCGCTGCTGGACATCGTCTCGCACCTCACGCTGATCCTGGGCGTGGCGGTGATCGCCTTCCCGCTGTACGTGGCGTTCGTGGCCTCCACCCAGACCGCCCAGGAAGTCGCCCGGGCGCCGATGTCCCTGATTCCCGGCGCCCATTTCCTGGACAACTACTGGTCCGTGCTCAAGGGCGGCGCGATCAACACCCCGCCCGTGGGCCGGATGCTGTGGATCAGCACCTTCATGGCCCTGGCGATCGCCATCGGCAAGATCGCCATTTCCATGCTGTCGGCCTTCGCCGTGGTGTATTTCCGCTTTCCCCTGCGCATGCTGTGCTTCTGGATGATCTTCGTCACCCTGATGCTGCCCGTGGAAGTCCGCATCGCCCCCACCTACGCGGTGGTCGCCGACCTGGGCATGCTCAACAGCTACGCCGGCCTGACCCTGCCGCTGATCGCGTCGGCCACCGCCACTTTCCTGTTCCGGCAGTTCTTCCTGACCGTGCCCGACGAACTGGTCGAGGCCGCGCGCATCGACGGCGCCGGCCCCATGCGCTTCTTCAAGGACATCCTGCTGCCGCTGTCGCGCACCAGCATCGCCGCCCTGTTCGTGATCCAGTTCATCTACGGCTGGAACCAGTACCTGTG
>CBFGXR010000062.1:0-8182 GCA_965652675.1 uncultured Castellaniella sp. | reverse complement strand
CTTGGAAATCGCCCAGGACAGCAGCAGGGCGACGGCCGCGCTCGCGGCCGCCTGCAGCAGGGCCTCGCGCCCGGCGGCGTCGGCCCGCAGCCAGTTCAGCGCCAGGTACAGGGGGAACAGGTAGATCAGGCCGTTGGCCAGGATGCGGCCCAGCAGCAGGGCAGCGCCCGAGGGGTCGCTGGCGTTGATCCAGAGGAACAGGGTGTCGTTCAGCGCTTCCACGCGGACGGTAAAAATAGTGTCATGCCGGGCGGGTAGCATAGCATCGGCCCGGTCCGGCCAGCGTATCCAGATGATGCGGGACGCATGGCCCGGATCGGCGGCGGACACGGGCCGGCGGCCGCGATCGGCGGCGCGGGGCTGCTATAACACCGCTTCCTCACCCTTGCACGGAAGATCTCCCGTCATGAACAGCGCGACCATGTGGCTGGATGCCACGATCCTGGGCCTGGTCCAGGGCCTGACCGAATTCCTGCCGATTTCCTCCAGCGCCCACCTGCGTATCCTGGGGCCGCTGCTGCCCTCGGGAGGCGATCCGGGGGCGGCTTTCACGGCGATCACCCAGATCGGCACCGAGACCGCCGTGCTGCTGTATTTCCGCCGCGACATCCTGCGCATTCTGCGCGCCTGGCTGGCCGCGCTCGTCACGCCCGCGCGCCGTGCCGATCCGGACGCCCGCATGGGCTGGCTGATCCTCATCGGCACGCTGCCCATCGCGGTGCTCGGCCTGTTGTTCAAGGACGCGATCGAAGGCAGTTTGCGCAATCTGTACATCACGGGGACGGTGCTGGCGCTGTTCGCGCTCATCCTGGGCGCGGCCGACCGGATCGGCGGCAAGCGGCGCGAACTGAAGGAACTGGGCTGGGGCCATGGACTGCTGTTCGGCTTCGCGCAGGCACTGGCGCTGAGTCCGGGCGTGTCGCGTTCGGGCGGAACGATCACGGCGGGGCTGCTGCTGGGCTATACCCGCGAGGCCGCGGCGCGCTATTCATTCCTGCTGGCGCTGCCGGCGGTGTTCGCCGCCGGTTTCTACCAGCTTTTCCGCAGCTGGGGGCAGGCCGGACCGATCGCGGCCGGCCCGACGGCCTGGGCCACGCTGGTCGCCTTCGGCGTGGGATACGGCGTCATCGTCGTCTTCCTGCGGTTCATTTCCACCCACAGCTACCTGCCGTTCGTGCTTTACCGCGTCGTGCTGGGCGCGCTGGTGCTGGCGCTGCTGGCGGCCGGCGTCCTCAGTCCGCTCTGAGCGCCATCCGGGGCCTCAGTGGTCTCCCGGTGCGCGGCCCGTGCCGGCGACGAACACGGATTGCTGGTCCGAATTGCCGGCGGTCAGGTGGTTGAACAGCAGGTTCAGCGTGATGGCCATGATGGCGGCCGAACTGATGCCGGAATGGAAGATCGTCGCGACCCAGGCCGGGAAGTGCGCGTAGAACTGGGGCGCCGCGATGGGGATCATGCCGAAGCCGACGGAGGTCGCCACGATGATCAGGTTCATGTTGTTTTCGTAGTCGACCCGCGCCAGGGTGCGGATGCCGCTGGCGGCCACGGTGCCGAACAGCACCAGGCCGGCGCCGCCCAGCACGGCCGTGGGCACGGCGGCGATGAACCGGCCGATGACCGGCAGCAGGCCCAGGGCCAGCAGGATGAGGCCGCTGGTGGCGACCACGTAGCGGCTTTTCACGCCGGTGACGGCGACCAGGCCCACGTTCTGGGCGAAGGCGCTCTGCGTGAAGGAGCCGAAGACGGGCGCCACCACGCTGGAGATCATGTCGGCGCGCAGCCCGTCGCCCAGGCGGTGCGAGTCGATCCGGGTGTCGATGATGTCGCCGACCGCCAGGATGTCGGCCGACGTTTCCACCAGCACCACCAGGATGACGATGAACATGGACACGATCGCGGCGGGGTGGAATTCGGGCCAGCCGAAATGGAACAGGGTCGGCAGGGCGAAGGCCGGGCCGTCGAGCGCCCGGGAAAAGTCGGTCATGCCGGCGGCCCAGGCGATGACCGTGCCCAGCACCATGGCCAGCAGGATCGACAGGCGCGAGACGGCCGCGTTGCCCAGCTTGCTGAGCAGCAGCACGATCAGCAGGGTGACGGCGGCCAGGCCGATGTTGGCCGTGCCGCCGAAATCGGCCGCTTTGGGATTGCCGCCCATGGCCCAGTGAGCGGCCACCGGCATCAGCGACAGGCCGATGGTGGTGATGACCGACCCCGTCACCAGGGGCGGGAAGAAGCGGATGACGCGGGAAAAGACCGGGGTGATCAGCAGGCCGATCAGGGCGGCCGCCATGACGGCGCCGAAGACCGAGGGCAGGCCGCCGCCGGCCGTCAGGATGGCGACGATGGTGGCCACGCTGGCGAAGGACACGCCCTGGACCAGCGGCAGCTGGCAGCCGAAGAACGGGATGCCCAGCGTCTGCAGCAGGGTGGCCAGGCCGCCCATGAACAGGCAGGAGGCGATCAGCACGCCGATTTCCGCGCCGCCCAGGCCGGCGGCCTGGCCGACGATCAGCGGCACGGCGATGATGCCGCCGTACATGGTCAGGACGTGCTGGAACCCATACATCAGGTTGGCCATCAGCCCCAGGGCTTCGTCTTCGGGGCGCGGGGGCGCGGTGCGGGCGGGTGTGTTCAAGGCTGCCTCTCGTCGTTCGTCGAGGACTTCATTGTGAACCGCGGGTCCGGATTCCGGGTCGCGGTCCCTTCATATTGCCCATCTTCATGGTTTTATTCGGAATTCTGTCCATTGGTGTTTTCGCTAGATCATGTCCAATGACCCGCGGCCGTGGCGGAAAAGGGCCGTGCGCGGGGGGATATCATTTAGAATCCCTGCTTTTAAGGCACGAGCGGGGCCAGGATGGATGAAGGGCGGACGACGTCGGCAGCATGGCAGTCTCCGGGGGCGGGCATGCCGGACTTCTTCGAAGCCACGCCCATGGCCTTGTGGCTGGAAGATTACGGCGACCTGCATGCGCAATTCGAGCGCTGGCGGGCCGAAGGCGTCACGGATCTGCGGTCCTGGCTGCTTCAGGACCGCGACCGGCTGCGGCAGTGCGCCGGCCTGATCCGCATCCTGCGCGTCAATCGCCAGGCCCTGTCCCTGTTCGGCGCCCGGACGCAGTCCGAACTGATGGACCGGCTGGCGGACGTCCTGCGCGACGACACCTTCGAAGGCCTGGCCGGTGAACTCGACCAGCTCTGGCGCGGCCACGGGGGCTTTCACAGCCAGACGGTGAACTACACGCTGGACGGCCGCCGCCTGGACCTTTCGCTCAAGGCCGTGGTCCTGGCCGACGACGACCGGCGCTGGGACCGGATCCTGGTGGCGATGGAAGACGTCACGCCGCTGCAGGAAGCCCGGCGTCGGGCCCAGGCCAGCGCGCGCGACGCCCGTGAGTTCTTCCAGCAGGCGCCCGTTTCCCTGTGGGTCGAGGACTTCAGCGCCATCAAGCGGCTGTTCGACGAACTGCGCGAGCAGGGCATCAGCGACTTCCGCACCTTCCTGGACGTGCATCCCGATTTCATCGACCGCTGCCTCCAGGAAATCCGCGTCATCGACGTGAACGACTACACCCTGGCGCTGTTCAAGGCCGAGTCCCGGGACCAGCTGGTCGAACGGATGAGCGACGTTTTCCGCGAGGAATCCCGCGCCACCTTCGCCGAGCAGCTGATCGAACTGTGGCATGGCCGGCTCTTCCACCAGAAAGAGGTCCAGAACCACACGCTGGCGGGCGATGCCCTGCACATTCACCTGCAGCTGTCGGTGTTCCAGGGGCACGAGGAAGACTGGGGCCTGGTGCTGGTGTCCCTGACCGACATCACCGCCCGCAAGAAGGCCGAGGCCTACCTGGAATACTTGGGCAAGCACGACGTGCTGACCCAGCTGAAGAACCGGTCCTATTTCGTCGACGAACTGGGCCGCCTGCAGCGCAAGCGCATGCCGCTGGTGTCCTTCGTCGCCCTGGACCTGAACAATCTGAAGCAGGCCAACGACGAAGGCGGCCACGCGGCGGGCGACGACCTGCTGCGGCGTTTCGGCGAGGTCCTGAACAAGGCGGTCGATCGCCCTGGCCAGGCGGCCCGCATCGGCGGCGACGAGTTCGTGGTGCTGCTGCCCGGTTTCGACGAGGCGGCGACCCGCTCGGTGCGGGACAACATCCATTCCCTGATCGAGCTGAACAACCAGTACTACGGCGGCATCCCGCTGAGCGTCTCGGCCGGCGAGGCCACCTGCCGCAATCCCGATGCGCTGGAGCAGGCCCTGAAGGACGCCGACCGGTCACTGTACGAGGACAAGCGGCGCTACTACAGCACCCACGAACGCCGCAGATGACCTGGGCCCGGAAATGATCAGGCCGCGCGCGGCAGCGGGCTGACCGTCACCAGGCCGGGCTGGTCGATGGCTTCCAGGATGCGGCGCACGCGGTCCTGCCAGACCTGCGCGAAGTCCCGCTTTTCCGCGTCGCTGGCGCCGCCGGCCAGGATCTTCTGCAGCATCGGCATGGCGGCGGGCGAACCTGGCACGCCCTGGGCGCTGAAGGACACCGCGACGCGGTCGCCCGTGTCGCGGCGGGTGAAGACGATTTCGCCGGGGATGTCGCCCTGGAAATGCATCAGGTCGCGCCGTACGTGCTGGCCGGCCAGGCCCTTGAAGCCCGTGTCCCCCGTGGCGCCGGTGACCAGGCTGACGACGTTGGCGATGACGCCGGTGACGCCGTTGGCCGCGCCGTCGGCGAAGGTGACTTCGATGTCGCCGCGTTGCGGCGGCGTGTCGGGGTACAGGGCGCGCAGCGCGCGCACCGTCATCAGCCAGGCGCCGGCCACGGTGGGGCAGGAATGGCCGGCCAGGCGGACGGCGTCTTCGTAGCCGTATTCGATCAGGCCGTCGTCGGATGCGCCCAGCAGCTGGGCGAGCGGGTCGTGCAGCGCGACGCGGGGGGCCTGGGCGAAGAATGCGGGAAATGCCATGAAGGACTCCGGAGAAACGGGAATCGTTCCAGTGTAGGCCGGATCGCCGGGAAATCCGCGCTTAACCCTGGGCGGCGTCCGGTCGTTGGCGCGCGGTCCCGCCGGCCGGACGAAAAGCCCGCGCCGCGGCGCGGCCAGGGGGCGAGCGCGGGCGCGATGCGGTGTAAGATGGGCTGGATCAGCGGCCTTCGTCCGGAGACGTTCCGGCGGGCCCGGGCTCGAACCGACAGGAGGACATGCCATGGCACACCCCAACAGTTTCGGCGCGCGCGCAACCCTGGATGTGGGGGACAAGTCCTACCGCATCTGGCGGCTGGACGCCCTGAAGGATCACGGGCTCGATCCCGGACGCCTGCCCTACGGCCTGAAGATCCTGCTGGAAAACCTGCTGCGCACCGAAGACGGGGTGGCCGTCAGCGCCGACGAGATCCGCGCCCTGGCCGGCTGGGATCCCGACGCCGAGCCCAACCGCGAAATCGCTTTCACGCCGGCGCGGGTCGTGCTGCAGGACTTCACCGGCGTGCCCGCGCTGGTGGACCTGGCCGCCATGCGCGACGCCATGCGGGCCCTGGGGGGCCAGCCCGACCGCATCAATCCCCTGGCGCCGGTGGAACTGGTCATCGACCACTCGGTGATCGTCGATGACTTCGGCCATAACCAGTCGTTCCGTCGCAACCAGGAAATCGAATACCGGCGCAACGTCGAACGCTACAAGTTCCTGCGCTGGGGCCAGACGGCGTTCGACAATTTCCGCGTCGTGCCGCCGGACACCGGCATCGTCCACCAGGTCAACCTGGAACACCTGGCGCGCGGCGTGTTCACCCGTCAGGCCGACGGCGTGACCGAGGCCTATCCCGACACCTGTGTGGGCACGGATTCGCACACGCCCATGGTCAACGGCCTGGGCGTCGTCGCCTGGGGGGTCGGCGGGATCGAGGCCGAGGCCGCCATGCTGGGCCAGCCGATCTCGATGCTGATCCCGCGCGTGGTCGGCTTCAAGCTGTCCGGCGCCCTGCCGGAAGGTACCACCGCCACCGACCTGGTGCTGACCATCACCGACATGCTGCGCAAGCACGGCGTGGTGGGCAAGTTCGTCGAATTCTACGGGCCCGGCGTGGCCGCCGTGCCGCTGGCCAACCGCGCCACCATCGGCAACATGAGCCCGGAATACGGCTCCACCATCTCCATCTTCCCGATCGACGAGGAAACCCTCGCCTATCTGCGCTTCACCGGCCGTTCGGACGAACAGGTCGCCCTGGTCGAAGCCTACGCCAAGGCCCAGGGCCTGTGGCACGATCCCGCGCACGAACCGCGGTATTCCGAACGCCTGGAACTGGACCTGGGCACCGTGGTGCCTTCGATCGCGGGGCCCAAGCGTCCCCAGGACCGGATTCCGCTCACCGATGCCCGGCCCGCGCTGGCGAAATCCCTGGCCGCGCTGCCCGGCGCGCCGAAACCCAACCCGGCGACCGTGCGCCTGCCCGACGCCGGCGCATGCACGATCGACCACGGCGCCGTGGTCATCGCGGCCATCACCTCATGTACCAACACCAGCAATCCGGCCGTCATGATGGCGGCCGGCCTGCTGGCGAAAAAGGCGGTGGAACGCGGACTGCGCCGCAAGCCCTGGGTCAAGACCAGCCTCGCGCCGGGATCCCGCGTGGTCACGGACTACTACGAAAAGGCCGGCCTGACGACCTATCTGGACCAGCTGGGCTTCAATCTGGTCGGCTACGGCTGCACCACCTGCATCGGCAATTCGGGCCCCCTGATCCCCGAAGTCTCCGAGGCCGTGCGCGCCAACGATCTGGCGGTCGTGTCGGTGCTGTCGGGCAACCGCAACTTCGAAGGCCGCATCCACGCCGAGGTCAAGCTCAACTACCTGATGTCGCCGCCGCTGGTGGTGGCCTACGCGCTGGCCGGCACCATGGACATCGACCTGCTCAACGATCCGCTGGGCCAGGACGCCCAGGGCCGGGACGTCCGCCTGCGCGACCTCTGGCCGACGGCCGATGAAATCCAGACCGCGATCCGGTCCTGCATCTCCTCCGACATGTACACGCGCGGCTACGCCGGCGTGTTCGACGGCGGCGAGATCTGGCGCGGCCTGGATACGCCCGAGGGCAGCCTGTTCGACTGGCAGGACGACTCCACCTACGTGCGCAATCCGCCCTACTTCCAGGACATGCCCCGCCAGCCGCAGCCCGTGGCCGACATCCGCGGCGCGCGGGTGCTGGCGCTGCTGGGCGATTCCGTCACCACCGACCACATCAGCCCGGCGGGTTCCATCGGCAAGGACACGCCCGCCGGCCAGTATCTGCGCGCGCACGGGGTCGAACCGCAAGACTTCAATTCGCTGGGATCGCGGCGCGGCAACCACGAGGTCATGATCCGTGGCACCTTCGCCAACGTGCGCCTGCGCAACCAGATCGCCCCCGGCACCGAGGGCGGCTGGACGCGCGATTTCACGCGCGACGGCGCGCCGGTCGCCACGATCTTCGAGGCCTCGCAGAACTACCTGAAGGCGGGGACGCCGCTGGTGATCCTGGCCGGCAAGGAATACGGCTCGGGCTCCTCGCGCGACTGGGCGGCCAAGGGCACGGTGCTGCTGGGCGTGCGTGCGGTGATCGCCGAATCCTACGAACGCATCCACCGGTCCAACCTGATCGGCATGGGCGTGCTGCCGCTGCAGTTCCCGGCGGGCCAGAACGCGGCGTCCCTGGGGATCCGGGGCAAGGAAACCTTCGAGATCACCGGGGTCGAAGCCTTCAACGGCGGCGGCACGCCCAGGACCGTGCATGTCCGGGCGGGCGACGTCGAATTCGACGCCCTGGTGCGCATCGACACGCCGACCGAGGCCGCCTATTACCGCCATGGCGGCATCCTGCAGTACGCCTTGCGGCAATTGCTGGAATAAGCCGGGCGGTGCCGGCGCGGCCAGGCGGCCGCGTCGCCATCCTGTCTACAATGCGGGCTTCGGCCCGCATTTTTCATTCACAGGGCCGGCTTTTTCCGGTCGACGCATGAATCCATCCCCTTCCGCCTCATGGGGCGCCCTGCTGCGGGGCCGCAACGGCCTGCGCTCGCTCGCCCTGGCGGGCGGCGTGGCCGTGCACGCGATCAACATGTTCATCGCCACCACGATCCTGCCCTCGGTCGTCCAGGACATCGGCGGCCTGCCCTGGTACGCCTGGAACACCACGCTGTTCGTGGC
>CBFGXR010000061.1:0-8233 GCA_965652675.1 uncultured Castellaniella sp. | reverse complement strand
AAACTGGCGGAGAGGGTGGGATTCGAACCCACGGTACGGGGTTACCGTACGCCTGATTTCGAGTCAGGTACATTCGACCACTCTGCCACCTCTCCGGGTACGACTGCGGTCAAGCGCAGGATTCTAGCATAGAAAGTCGCCCACCCGGGGCGCGGCCTCATTCCCGATGCGGCAGCGGAAAATCCGCCAGGGCGGCCTTCATGCCCCGGGACAGCATGGCCTCCAGACAATCCGCCACCTGCCGCGTCCAGAGGGCGGAACCGCGCAATGCGTCCGGAAAGAGCCCGTCGATCGCCATCAGGGCCGACGCCAGCCCCACGGCATCTTTTTCACGCCCCCGCACGGCGGCCCCGATCTCCGCCTGCCGCGGATCGCGCAAATCGTAGGCCGCGCCATCGTCCCGGAAGCCCAGGCAATAGCGCATCCAGGCAGCCGTGGCGAAGGCGAATGCCCGGATATCGCCCCGCCCGCTCAAGACGTCCGCGGCGGGAAGCAGGATCCGCTGCGGCAGCTTCTCCGTGCCATCCATCGCGATCTGGTAGGTCTCGTGCGCAATGGCCGGATTGGAGAACCGCCCGACAAGCGCCTCCCCGTAGCGATCCAGATCCAGGCCCGGCAAAGGATCCAGACTGGACGCGGCGCCGGCGAGATAGATCCGCACCGCGCGGGCCGTCGCCGGGTCGCCCATGGCGTCCCGCACATGGACGAAGCCGGCGACGTGGCCCGCATAGGCCAGCAGGGAATGCGCCCCATTGAGCATGCGCAGCTTCATCCGCTCGAAAGGCGCCACCCGCTCGACCATGAGGGCGCCGGCCAGTTCCCAGGCGGGCCGACCCGCCGGGAAGCGATCCTCGATCACCCACATGCTGAAAGGCTCGGTCTCGACCGCCGCCCGATCCTCGCAACCAAGGGCGGCCGCCGCGTCCGCCAGTGTCCGGGCCGTGGCGGCCGGCGTGATCCTGTCCACCATGGAACAGGGAAACGCCACCCTGTCCTCGATCCATGCCGCCAGATCCGGCGCCGTCCTGCGCGCCATGTCCAGCACGCCCGCACGCAGCAAATGGCCATTGTCGGGCAGATTGTCGCAGCACAGCACGGTGAAGGGCTCGATCCGTCGGCGGCGGCGTTCCCCCAGGGCCCAGACCAGCATCCCCAGCACGCCTTCCGGACAGTCCGGATGCTCCAGATCGTGGGCCACCGCCGGATGCCGTGCCTGGATCCGCCCGCTGGCACGATCGATGCCGTAGGCCTTCTCGGTGACCGTCAGGGTCACGATGCGCGTCGACGGGCTGGCCAGGGCCCGCAGCGCGGGAGCGGGATCGTTCGCGGCGGCCACGACGCCCGCCACGCTGCCCACGACCCGGACGGAAGTCTCTTCGGCGCCTCGCGTCAGCAAGGTGTAGAGACCGTCCTGGGGATCGAGGTCCGCCGCCACCGCCGCGCCGCGCAGACTGACGCCCAGGATGCGCCAGTCCCCGCCCCGGGCCGCCAGCACGTCGTCGGTATAGACAGCCTGATGAGCCCTGTGGAACGCACCCATGCCCAGATGGACGATCCCGACGCCATGATCAGCGGGCACGTAGCCGGGCAGCGCCACCCCGCCCGCGCGACCGGCGCCACCACGGGCCAGCCATGCGGCGTTCAGCCTGGGAACGCGCGCACCATCTGCTTGGTGCCGTGCACTCATGCCGCCAGTTCCACGCCGGCATGCTCCAGCGCCGTGACGATTCCGCGCAATTCGGCCAGGCCGCGCAGGCGGCCGATGGCCGGATAGCCGGGTTGGGCCTTGCGCTTCAGGTCGTCCAGAATGTCCTGGCCATGATCGGGCCTGAAAGGAATCGAACCATCCGGGCGGCCCTCGGCCTTCCGGCGGCGCTCTTCCCGCACGACCTCCGCCAGCAACGCAACCATGTCGGTGTTTCCGCCCAGATGCTCGGCTTCGTGGAACGAGCCGAACAGCGCATCGGTCTCGCGGCGAACGTTGCGCAAATGCAGGAAATGAACGCGATCGCCGAGGCGTCGCATCATGCCCGGCAGATCATTGTCGGCGCGCGCGCCCAGCGACCCCGCGCACAGGGTGATGCCATTGGCCGGCAGGTCGACCGCCCGCATCAGACGGATGTAGTCGGCCTCGGTGGACACGATGCGAGGCAGACCCAGCAACGGATAGGGCGGATCGTCCGGATGACAGCACATGCGGATGCCGACCTCCTGCGCCACGGGGGCGACCTGCTCCAGAAAATCATGGAAATGACGGCTCAGACGGTCCGCGTCGATCGACCGGTATTCCTCCAGATGGACGCGCACGTCCTCGAGCGTCATGTGGTCGGCCGCTCCGGGCAGGCCGAACACCACATTGGTGGCCAATTCACGCTTGCGCGCCTCATCCATCAGGGCGTAACGCTGCCCGGCCAGTTCGACGAGTTCGGACGGAAAGGAATCGGCCGCTCCCCGCCTGCGCAGAATATGGATGTCGAACGCCGCGAAATCGGCGAAATCGAACCGCATGCAGGTACCGCCATGCGGCAGCCGCCAGCCCAGGTCGGTGCGCGTCCAATCCAGGACGGGCATGAAGTTGTAGCAGACGACCTCGATGCCGCAGCGGGCCAGATTGCGCAAGCTGGTCTGGTAATTGGCCACGTGATCCCGCCATTGGCCGGACTGTTTCTTGATGTCCTCGGACACCGGCAGGCTTTCGACGACGTCCCACGCCAGCCCCGAAGGCGAACCATCCTTCATGCGGGCGACCAGCGCCTGGCGTCGGGCGATTTCTTCCTGGGACCACACGGCCCCCGTGGGCACGTGATGCAGCGCGGTCACCACGCCCTGCACGCCCGCCTGGAGCATGTCATCCACGCTCACCGTGTCATGCGGACCAAACCATCGCCATGTCTGTTTCATTGATGACTCCCGTCAGAATATGGTGGACATTCACGTTGACCGACTAGTATGGAAGTATGATAATCCGAAATCATCAGGATGGATATCCGACCGGAGACACGAACCCCATGGGCGTCGCATTCCCACCTTCCGGCCCCGCGCTGGACCAGTCCCTCGCCATCGGCCCTCAGGTTCACGGCATCCTGCGCCAGCGGATCATCCACGGGCAATTGCAACCAGGCACCCGCCTGTCGGAATCGGAGTGCGCCGCGCTGTTCTCCACCAGCCGCCAGCCCGTGCGCGAGGCCTTCATCAAGTTGAGCGAGGAAGGCCTGGTCGAGGTCCGCCCCCAGCGCGGCACCCTGGTCCGCAGGATTTCCCAGGAAGCCGTGCTCGAAGCGCGCTTCGTCCGGGAAGCGGTGGAAGCCGACGTCGTCCGGCGCGTGACCGAGATCGGGGACGCAGGCGTCGTCCGCGAATTGCGCACCCAACTGAGCCGCCAGCAGGCCACTTCAGCGGATCGTCCCGCCGACTTCATGACGCTGGACGAACTGTTCCATCGCACGCTGGCAGAAGCCGCCGGCATCAGCCATGCGTGGAAGATGATCGAAAGCATCAAGGCCCAGATGGACAGGGTCCGCTTCTTGAGCTTCGAGCAGACTCACCTGGCCAAGCTGATCGCCCAACACACCGCCATTGTTGACAGCATCGAGCGCGGCGACCCGTCCCGCGCCGAACAGGCCATCCGCAAGCATCTGCAGGAAATCCTGCACGATCTGCCGCAAATCCGTGCCACCCGGCCGGATCTGTTCGATCCATCCACCCGCTCGTGAGCGCGCTCACGCCCCATTTTCACCCGAGGAGACAAATATGAAAAAATCCATGCACCGCATCCTGCAGGCGATCCTGGCCGGCGCTCTGGGACTGTCCCTGGCCCAGGGCGCCCACTCCGCCGAAATCACGCTCAAACTCGGCCACCTGGCCAACGAGCAGAACACCTGGCACAAGGCCTCCCTGAAGTTCGGCGAGGAAGTCGCCAGGCTGACCCATGGCCGGATCGAGGTTCAGGTCTTTCCCAACGAATCCCTGGGCAAGGAAATCGACCTGATCAACGGCATGCAGCTGGGCACCGTGGACATGACCATCACGGGGGAAAGCCTGCAGAACTGGGCGCCGCTGGCCGCGCTGCTGGCCATTCCCTACGCCTTCGACTCCCTGGACCACATGGACAAGGTCGCCAGCGGCGAGATCGGCAAGGCCATCGAGCGGCAGATCATCGAAAAGGCGCGCATCCGCCCCATCGCCTATTTCGCGCGCGGCCCCCGCGAACTGACCTCCAACACGCCGATCCACTCGCCGGACGACCTGAAGGGCCTGAAGATGCGGGTGCCCAACGTGCCCCTGTTCATGGCGGTCTGGAAAGCGCTGGGCGCGCAACCCACGCCCATGGCCTTCTCGGAAGTGTTCACCTCGCTGCAGAACGGCACCATCAGCGCTCAGGAAAATCCGCTTGCCCTGATCAAGTCGGCCAACTTCAACGAAGTGCAGAAATATCTGAACCGCACCGACCACGTGCGCAGCTGGATCTACCTCACCATCTCCAATCTGACCTGGGACAAGCTGTCGGACCAGGACAAGCAGGCGATCGCGCAGGCCGCGAAGACGGCCCAGGCGTACGAGCGGAAACTGTTCCTGGCCGACGAGCAGCAACTGGAGGCTGACCTGAAATCGGCCGGCATGACCTTCGTGGACGTGGACCAGAAGGCCTTCGCGCAGAAAGCCCGAGGGGCGGTCCTGGCCAATGTCCAGGGCGACGTCAAGAAGTACGTGGAAGCCATCATGCAATAAGCGCCATCGCGTCCGCCCCCGCCCGCACGGCGGAGGCGGATCGCCATGCGTTCCAGCCGCGTCCGCCGCAAGAACAAAAGGCCGTCATGACAAAACCTCATTCCCCATTCGGACAGGTGTGCCGCTTTCTCGCGGGCCTGTCTTTCTTCATCATCATCGCCGCCGTTGTCATCCAGCTGGTCGGACGCAACCTGCTCGACGATTCCCCGCTGTGGACGGAAGAGCTCTCCCGCTTCGGGCTGCTGTTCCTGACCGCCTTCGGCCTGGGCCCTTCCCTGCGCTCGGGCGACCTGGTCAACGTCGACCTGTTCTGCGAAGGCCTGAAGGGCCGCAAGCCCTGGATCCTGCGCCTGGTCTCGGCAACCGTCACCGCCCTGTTCTGCGCCCTGCTGCTGGGCCCCGCCTGGCAATTCACGGCCATCGGCTCGATACAGACGTCTCCCGCGCTCGGCTGGCGCATGGACTTCATCCACGTCTCGATGCTGATCGCCCTGGCCACCCTGCTGGCCTACGCGGCAGCCCGGATCGTGGGCATGCTGCGGGGCACGACCGACGGCCTTTCCGATCAGATGTACACGGAGGACGCATGAGCCTGCTCATCCTGTTCGGCGTCTTCGTCCTGGGCCTGCTGATCGGCATCCCGGTCGCCATCACGCTGGGGGTCTCGTCGGCCGCCTACCTGCTCTACCAGGGCATCCCCATCGTCGTCATGCCGCAAAAAATGTTCGCCGGCATCGACTCGTTCGTGCTGCTGTGCATCCCCGGCTTCATCCTGGCGGGCAACCTCATGAACGGCGGCGGCATCACCGAGCGGATCATCCGCTTCGCCAACGCGGGCGTGGGCTGGATGCGCGGCGGGCTGGGGCTGACCAACGTGGCCGGCTCGATGCTCTTCGGCGGCATCTCGGGCACCGCCGTGGCCGACGCGGCCTCCCTGGGCGGCGTGCTGATTCCCGGCATGCGGAAATCGGGCTATCCGGCGGATTTCTCCGCCGCGGTCACCGCGGCCTCCTCGACCGTGGGGCCCATCATCCCGCCCAGCGTCCCCATGATCATCGTCGGCGCCCTGTCGGGCATCTCCGTCGGCAAGATGTTCCTGGCGGGGGCCGTGCCCGGGATCCTCATGGGCCTGGCCATGATGGTCACGACCTACGTCATCTCGGTGCGCCGGAACTTTCCGCGCCAGCCCTGGCAGGGTTTCGGCGAACTGTTCAGGTCTTTCCTGGGCGCGTTCTGGGCCATCTTCATGACCCTGCTGATCGTCGGCGGCCTGATGAGCGGCCTGGCCACCCCGACCGAGACCGCCGTGGTGGCCTGCATCTACGCACTGATCGTGGGGCGGCTCGTCTACCGCGAACTGCCCCTGGGCAAAGTGCCCAAGCTCGTCATCGACAGCGCCATCGCCTCCGCAGCCATCCTGGCCCTGGTGGGCTTCGCGAACGTGTTCGGGTGGATCCTGGTGTCCGAACGCATTCCCCAGACCATCGCGGCGGCCGTCCTGGGGATCACGGACAATAAATATCTGGTCATCCTGCTGATCAACATCCTGCTGCTGATCGTGGGCATGTTCATGGAAACGATCGCGGCCCTGATCATCCTTTTCGTGCCGCTGCTGACGCTGGCCCAGAGCGTCGGCATCGATCCGCTGCACTTTGCCACTTTCGCCGTCCTGAACCTGATGATCGGCCTGACCACCCCGCCGGTCGGCGTCTGCCTGTTCATCTGCGCCAACATCGCCCGGCTGCCGCTGGCCCCCATCGTAAAAGCCATCATTCCCTACATCATCACCAACATCCTGGTCCTGCTGGCGGTGTCGTATTTCCCCCCGCTGGCCACCTGGCTGCCCTCGGTGCTGATGGACTGAGACAAGGAGTTTCCATGAAGACGCGCGTCTGCCGGCTGTACGGCCAACACGACATCCGGATCGAAACCGACGACATCCAGCCGCCGGGCCCGGGAGAGGTTCTGCTGCGCATGAGCGCGGGCGGCATCTGCGGTTCGGACCTGCACTATTACCAGAATGGCGGCTTTGGCCCGATCCGGGTCCGGGAACCGATCATCCTGGGTCACGAAGTCTCGGGCACCGTGGCCGCCCTGGGCGATGGCGTACGCGGTCTGAAAGAAGGCATGAAGGTCGCCTTCAACCCCAGCCGCCCCTGCGGCCACTGCCGCTACTGCGCGGAAGGCAGGCCCCGCCATTGCAGCGAAATGCGCTTTTCCGGATCGGCGATGCGCATGCCCCACGAGCAGGGCGGATTCCGGGAACTCATGGTGGTGCAGGCCACCCAGTGCATTCCCCTGAGCGACCGGACGTCGCTGGCGCACGCCGCCTGCGCCGAACCCCTCTCGGTCGCGCTGCACGCCTGCGGCCAGGCCGGCGACATCCGGGGCGCGCAGGTCCTGGTGACCGGGGCCGGCCCCATCGGCGCCCTGTGCGTGGCCGCGGCGCGCGCGGCGGGCGCCGCGCACATCGTGGCGACGGACATTCAGGACGCCACACTGGAAGTGGCCCGCAGAATGGGTGCCGACACCACCCTGAACGTCGGCCGCGACGCCGAGGCCCTGCATCCCTGGCGGGAAGACAAGGGGCGCTTCGACGTCGCCTTCGAGTGCTCGGCGGTTTCGAGCGCCCTCCAGGACGCCATGATGGCCGTCCGGCCCGGCGGCACCATCGTCCAGGTCGGCGTCACGGGCAATCTGTCCATTCCGCTGAATATCCTGGTCGGCAAGGAAATCGCGCTGCGCGGGTCGCATCGCTTCGATCGGGAATTCGAGCAGGCGGCCGCCATGATCGACAGCGGCCAAATCGACGTCGGCCCCATCATCACCGGCCGCTACCCTCTGGAGGACGCCCTGTCGGCCTTCGCGGCGGCCTCCGACCGGACTCGCTCGGTCAAGGTCCAGCTTGCCCTCGAATAGGCGCGCGGCCTGGCGGGCGGACATTGCCCGCCCCCGTCTTCTGGCCTATAGTGGACTCAGGCATCAGACGCAGCCGGAGGTCCGCCATGAACATCCAAGCCCTGCATTTCGTGCTCGACATCGACGGCAACGGTTCGGTCGCCGGATGGGAGATCATCGACGCCCTGAAATGGGCCTTTTCCCTGCCCGGCCGCCTGATGGTCGAAGGCCTGGGCAACATCCCGCTCGTCGCCGATACCTTCCACATCCAGGCCTCGGCCGCGACCGGCTACGCCAGCTTCCACAGCCTGCTGGCCACGGTCCTGACCCTGCTGTTCTGGGTCGGCTGCCTGGTCCTGATCACGCGCGTCGGCGCCGACCGGAAGACGGCCGATGCGGCCGCTCCGGACACGGCGACGGCTCCGGGCGCGCCCGGCATGCCGCACTATCGCGGCCCGAAGGCCCGCAAGACCTGATCTCCGCACGAGCAAGCCGGCCCGGCATCCGGGCCCGCCTTGCCGCGCGCAACCGGGCTCAGGCCCGGATGGCCTCCAGCCCGCCCATATAGGGACGCAGCGCGGGCGGAATCACGATGCCGCCGTCGGCG
>CBFGXR010000060.1:0-8248 GCA_965652675.1 uncultured Castellaniella sp. | reverse complement strand
ACATTCTGGCCCTGGCCGCCTGAACCATCACCGGCGCGGGTTTGGGGGCCGCCTGGCTCAGGCCAGCTTCAGACCCGTGAGCCAGGAAGCGAACATGCGCACCGCGCGCGTGTCGGCCTTGTCTTTCTTGATGCAAAGAAAATAGCCCTGCTTGGCCAATTGGCCGGAGGGCAGGGGAGAAATCAGCTCACCGCTGGCCAGCGCCGCGGCCGTCAGGCATTTGGGCACCAGGCCGACGCCATATCCCAGTCGGGCCGCTTCAATGATGAGCGAGTATTGGTCGAAACGCGGTCCCAGGTGGGCGGTGGCGAAAGGGAGCTTGTGGTCCTGGAACCAGTGGACCCAGGCCAGCGGTACCTTGGCGTGTTGCAACAGCGTGGCACCGGCATAGCGGTCGATGTCGTGGAGCCTGTGCTGCCGGGCATGGTCGGGCGTGCACAAGACGCACGTTTCTTTGCCCGTCAGGTAGACCGACAGCGAGCCCGGCCATTCGCCCTCGCCGAACTGGATCGCCATGTCCAGATCGTCGTTGTCCATGAAGTTGTGGCTGTGCTCGTAGGGGACGAAGTTCACCACGGTGCCGGGGTGCTGCCGGTAGAAGTCCGCGAGCAGCGGCAACAGGAAGTGCGAGGCCAGGGTGGGCGGGACGGAGATGTTGATGGTCTCCTGCTGCTGGCGGTGCAGCGTGAAGCGCTGGGTGGCATCGCTCAGGGTGTGCAGCGCGTTGCGGACGTGCTTGAGGTAATGCTGGCCGTCTTCGGTCAGGGAGATGGCATTGTTCTGGCGAATGAACAGCGCCACCCCCAGGTAGGCCTCCAGATTGGCGATGTGGCGGCTGACGGCGCCCTGCGTCACGAACAGCTCCAGGCCCGCTTTCGTGAAGCTCAGGTGCCGCGCGGTCGCGTCGAAGGCTTGCAGCTCGGAGATGGAAGGACAGATTTTCTTCATGGCGGTGCTCGTGCGGCATGTTCAGGCCCCTATTATGAGTAAAAGTCATGGGCCGCGGAAAAATTATGGTTTGCCGAACACTGGCGCGTTTCCTATCCTGACTCAAGACATCCCGAGCGGGCTGTGCCCGATCCTGATCCGAGCAGAGGAAATATCCCAGATGAGTGATGTGAGGCAGACAGTCATCAAACAGTGCGCGGTCCTTGATGTGGACCAGGGCGTTCTGATCAAGGACCGGGTGATTCTGGTCTCGGGCCAGCGCATCGAGGCGGTCCTCGATCCGGCCGAGGTCGATCCCCGGCTGCTGGCCGGCGCTTGCGACGCCGCCGGGTTGACGGTGATGCCCGGTATGATCGATTGTCATGTCCATTGTGTCGCTTCGGACATGAATCTGGCCCGCAACGCGGTGCTGCCCAACATGCTGGCGTGTTTTCGTTCCATCCCCATTTTGCGGGGGATGCTGAATCGCGGCTTCACGACGGTACGGGATGCGGGCGGCGCCGATTGGTCGCTGGCGCAGGCGACGGAAACCGGTCTGGTGGCTGGCCCGCGGATTTTCCCGTCCGGCCGGGCGCTGTCGCAGACCGGCGGGCATGGCGACTTCCGGGTGCGCAGCGACATCCTCGAACCGTGCGGCTGCTCGATGAGACTGGGCAATATCGCCCGTGTTGTCGACGGCGTCGACAATGTGCGCCTGGCCGTGCGCGAAGAAATCCTCAAGGGCGCCACCCAGATCAAGATCATGGCCTCCGGCGGCGTGGCGTCTCCCAACGATCCGATCCATTACCTGGGATTTTCCGAGGACGAGATCCGGGCCATCGTGGCCGAGGCCGATGGGGCCGGCACCTACGTCATGGCGCATGCCTATACCCCCCGGGCGATCCAGCGGGCGGTGCGCTGCGGCGTGCGCACCATCGAACACGGCAACCTGCTGGATGAGGAAACGGCCCGGGTGATGGTCGAGCACGGCGCCTTCCTGGTGCCGACGTCGGTGACCTACGAGGCCCTGGCCAATGACGGTCCCCGCTTCGGTTTCCCCGCCGAATTGATGCACAAGATCGACGGTGTCCGTGCCGCGGGGCGCGAGGCCCTGCGGACCGCGCATCGGGTCGGGGTTCCCATGGCGTTCGGCTCCGACCTGCTGGGCGAAACGCACGAACAGCAGTCCAACGAACTCTTGATCCGCGCCGAGGTGCTGGGCAATCAGGAGGCCTTGCGCGCCGCCACGACGGTGGCCGCCCGGGTGCTGAACCAGCCCGACACGCTGGGGGTCGTGCGGGCGGGCGCCTATGCCGACCTGCTGTTCGTCGATGGCAATCCGCTGGAAGACATCCGGGTGCTGCTGGGCCAGGGCGAACGCCTGAAGGCCATCATGAAGAATGGCGCATGGTTCAAGGAGGGCCTGGCGTCCTGAATACCTCGGGCCCGGACCCGGGCCATCGCGTTTCATCACAATGCCGGGTCGCCGTGGCGCCACCGGCAACATCCAAGGAGACATCTCATGACGATTGACCGACGTTCGCTGTTGAAGCTGGGTGCCGCCTCCGCGGCCGGCCTGGCGCTGCCCTTCAATGTGTTTGCCCAGTCCGGGTCCGAATTGCTCATCGGCGGTCTGGTGCCGATCACGGGGGCGGGGGCGCCTTATGGTTCCGGCATGCTCAAGGCCATGGAGATCGCCGTTCAGGAAGTCAACGACGCGGGCGGCGCGGCCGGCCGCAAGCTCAAGCTGATTTCCGAGGATGCCCAGACCCAGCCCCAGGCCGCCGTCCTGGCGGCGAAAAAGCTCATCGAGATCAATGGGGTCCAGGCGATTCTCGGGACCTGGGCTTCTGGGGTCAGCCTGGCCGTGGTACCGCTGACGGATGCGGCCGACCTGATCGAGATGAACGTCTCCGGCGCCCCCGCGCTGTCCACTGTGGACAAGAAAGACCTCGTCTGGCGCTTTCAGGGCACCAATGACCGGTTTGGCCGCGCTTTCGCCAAGATCGCCGAAAAACGGGGCTACAAGCGGCCCGCGACCATGGCGTTCAACAATGCGTCGGGCCGGGGCAATACCGACGGCTTCATCCGCGCTTGGGAGGAAGCCGGCCATGGCAAGGTCGTAGCCAATATCGTGTACGAGCCCAACCGGCCCAGCTACCGCTCGGAATTGCAGACCGTGCTGGCGCAGGACCCGGACGTCATCGTCATGGGATCGTATCTGCCGGATACGACCATCATTCTGCGCGAATGGTTCCAGTCCGGTCATGAGAACGCCTGGATCATTCCGGCCTGGGCGGCCAATCCCGATCTGGTCAAGGCGCTGGGCAACGAAGCCACTGATGGGATCATCGCCGTGGATACGGTGTCCAACGTCGATGCCGCCAGCTACAAGGACCTGAGCGGCCGCTACCAGAAGGCCGCGGGTCAGGCGCTGTCCGACAATGTATACGCGGCCATGGCATACGATATGGTGATCAGCCTGGCGCTGGCGACCCACAAGGCGGGCGGGAAAGCGGCCTCGCGCGAGATCAGCGCCCAGATCCGCGAAGTCTCGAATCCCCCGGGAGACAAGGTCTATTCCTTCGCCCAGGGCAAAGCGGCGATGGACGCCGGCCGCCAGATCGACTACGAAGGCGCTTCCAGCCGCCTGAATTTCGACGAGTACGGGGATTCCAATCCCGACTTCGGCGTCTACGTCGTCAAGGACGGCAAGTTCGATCGCGTCGATACGATCTCTCTGGATTGAAGACGGTTCGGGCGGGCAGCAGCGCATGAACAGCGTCTTTTTCGCGAATCTGGTACTCAATGGCTTGATCGAGGGCATGGTGATCGCCTTGCCCGCTCTGGCCTTGACCCTGGTGATGGGGATTTCCAAGTTCCCCAACGTGGCCGTCGGCGACACGATGACGGTGGGAGCCTACGTGGCTTTCGGCCTGCAGGCCGCAGGCGTGTCCTGGTTCGCCTTGGCGACCCTGGGGGCGATCGCGGCCTGCATGGTGCTCAGCCTGGCAACCTACCAGTGGGTTTTCCGCAAGCTGTCGAAAGCGCCCATGGTCGTGAACCTGCTGGCCTCGGTGGGGCTGGCGTTCATGATGCGCAGCGCCTTGCTGCTGTGGGTGGACAGCCAGCCCAGGACCTACGCGTTCCCGCTGGTGCGCGCCTGGAATTTCCATGGCGTGCGCCTGTTGCCGACGGACCTGTGGATCATGCTGACGGCGGGTGCGGCGCTGCTGGTGGTCTTTGCCTTGTTTCGCTATACCAACGTGGGCCGCTGCCTGCGGGCGATTGCCGACAACCCCGAGCTGGCGCGCGCCAGCGCCATCCGCTCCAAGCGCCTGACCTGGTTCCTGTGGTGCCTGTTCGGCGCGCTGTCCGCCCTGGGCGGGATCCTGTTGGCGGCCAAGAGCGTCCTGCTGCCGGAGTTCGGCTGGGAATTCGTCATCCCCGCCTTTGCCGCCGTCATCCTGGGCGGCATCGGCAGCCCGGTGGGGGCCGTGGCGGGCGCCGTGCTGCTGGGCGTCGCCCAGGAAGTCTCCGTGGCGTTCGTGGGCCCCAGCTACAAGATCACGGTGGCGTTCCTGGTGATGATCGTGGTGCTCGCGATCCGGCCGGCCGGCCTGTTGGGCCTGCTGGAAAAAGCGCGTTGAAGGAGGCGGCATGAGCGCATATCTGATCGCTATCTGCATCATCGGCCTGATCTATGCTTTGCTGGCCATCGGGCTGAACATCGAATACGGGGAAACCGGCCTGATCAATTTCGGACATGTGGCGTATTTCGCCATCGGCGCCTATGCGTCGGCGCTCCTGTCGCTGCGCGGCGTGCCGGTGTCCCTGTCCATTCTGCTGGCCGGCCTGCTGGCGGCCGTGGCGGCCATTCCCATCGGGTTCGCCGCCCTGAGGCTGAAAGACGATTATTTCGCGATCGTCACGCTGGGGTTCGCCGAGGCCGTACGCATCGCCATCCAGCAGGAAGAATGGCTGACCCATGGTGTCCAGGGAATCGCCGCGATCCCGAGTCTGGCTGCGGGGGCGTCGGGCAACAGCGTGTTCCTGGCCGTCTTGCTGCTGGTCGTGCTGTGCGCCATGGGCAGCGTCTACCTGGTCCAGCACAGCGCCTTCGGGCGGGTGTTGCGGGCGATCCGCGACAATGAGGTCGCCGTGGTGGCGCTGGGCAAGCGCACGGCGGGATTCAAGGTCAAAGTGCTGATGTTCGGCTCGTTTTTCGGCGGCGTGGCAGGCGCCTTCTATAGCCATTTCATCAGCTTCATCTCGCCGGAGCAGTTCGTCGCGCTGGTCACGTTCTACGTCTGGATGTCGATCATCCTGGGCGGCGTCGGCACCATGCGGGGCTCGCTGGTGGGCAGCCTGGTGCTGGTCCTGTTGCTCGAAGGCTCGCGCTTCCTCGGCGATTTTCTGCCCGGGGTCTCCGACCTGCAGGTCGCCCATCTGCGGCTGGGCGTGATCGGCTTCATCCTGGTGATGTTCAGCCTGTATCGTCCGCAGGGCCTGTTCGGCCAGAGGAGTGGCGCATGATGCTGGATGTCAGTGACGTCACGGTGAGCTATGGCCCTTTTCTGGCGGTCGACCGGGCCAGTCTTCAGGTGGGCGCGGGCGAAACCGTCGGTCTGGCCGGGACCAACGGGGCGGGGAAGTCGACGCTGTTCGCGGCCATCGCGGGCCAGATCATGGCCGACGCCGGCCGGATGGTGTTCGATGAGCATGCGATCATGAATCACCCGGCGCACCAGCGGGCGCGGCTGGGCCTGTGCCGGACATTCCAGGTGCCTCGGGAGTTCGGGCGGCTCAGCGTGCTGGAAAATCTGCTGGTGGCCGCGCCGGGCGACCGGATGGAGACCATGTGGTCGGCCTGGTTCGCGCGTGGCGCCATGCGCCACAAGACGCAGCAACTGACCGTGCAGGCGGATGAGATTCTGGCAATGCTGGGCATGTCCTGGCTGCGGGATCTGCCGGCCGCCGGCCTGTCGGGCGGGCAAAAGAAACTGCTGGAGCTGGCCCGGGTCTTGATGCATCGCCCCCGCCTGATCCTGCTGGACGAGCCCTTTGCCGGGGTGAACCCGGTGCGCATCGGCGAAGTCATGGAGATTTTCCGCCGTCTGAAGGACAACGGGATCGCCTTGCTGATCGTCGAACACCATCTGCAGGCGCTCAAGGCGCTGTCGTCGCGCCTGTATGTGATGGACCAGGGCCGGGTGATTGCCCAGGGCGATCCGGCCGAAGTCCTGGCCTCCAGGATCGTGCAGGATGCCTACATGGGAGGCGTATTGTGAGCGAGATCCTCGAGACCGGGTCCCTGGCGGGCGGCTACACCGACGTCGATATCATCCACGGTATCGATTTGTGCGTGATGGCCGATGAAATCGTCACCATCGCGGGGACGAACGGCGCGGGCAAGTCCACCTTTCTCAAGGCCTTGCTGGGCCTGTTGCCGCGCACCTCCGGCCGGGTATCGATCTTTGGCCGGGACGTCAGCCGTCTGCCGGTCGAGGACCGGATCGAGATCGGCATGGCGTATGTGCCCCAAGTGACCAATGTGTTCCGCACCCTGACCGTCCTGGAAAACCTTCAGGTGGCCGATCGGGGCATGACCGGGGACCGGATCGATCGCATGCTGTCGGCCTTTCCCGCGCTCAAGCCGCGGCTGCGGCAGCGTGCCGGCACGCTGTCGGGGGGTGAACGGCAGCAGCTCGCCTTTGCGCGCGCGCTGGCCCGCGAGCCCAAGGTGATCGTGCTCGACGAGCCGACGGCCGCTTTGTCGCCCGGGCTGGTCCAGACGGTTTTTCAGTTGATCATCGGGCTGAAAGAGATGGGCGTTGCCGTGCTGATGGTGGAGCAGCGGGCCCGGCAGTCCCTGGAGATCAGCGATCGGGGCTATATCCTGGACCAGGGGCGGGTGGTGTTGTCCGGCGCGGCGTCGGATCTATTGTCCGACCCCCGGATGACCGAGCTGTATCTGGGTACGGCCACGCATACCTGAGCCGCGCATGCGGGCAACCGGCCCCTGTCGGGTCCGGAGAGGAGCCCGCGTCAAGCGGGCATGGGCAGCCGGCCATCCACCAGGAACGCGTCGAGCGGGTAGGTGTGGACGGCGCGGCCGCCGACCGGCTTGAATGCGACCTCGCGGGCGCTCAACTGGCAGAGCCAGGGGCGCATGTCCCGGGGGGCTCCGCCGGCCAGTGCCCGCGGCGTGAACAGGCCAACGCACAGGCCTTGCGCGGGATCGCGCGCCGAGCGGTATTCGAAGGCTTCGACGCCCGCCGCGCGCATGTCGGTCCCCAGCGCGTGGGTCGCCCGATAGTGCGCGGGATCGGTCAGCGCGGCCCGGTGCGTGTCGAAGGGCGGGTCCTGCAGCCGCAGGCCGCGCGCCGTGCGGTAGCCGGCGGAAAACAGGGTGTGCTGGCTCTGGATGGCGTCCCCGGCCGGAGGCGCGTCCATGGAGCACCAGAACACGAAGCGGTAATAGGCGGATTCGGCCAGCGTCGCGCCGAGATCCCGGCCGCCGTACAGCAGGCTGGGCTCGTGGGGGCGGCCGAAACGCGACCCCCAGGGCAGCGGTGGGTAGCGGAAGGGCGTGCGCAGCAGGTAGTGCAGGCGTTCGCCGCCGGCGGGCCAGGGCGGCTTGGCCCCATCCAGCAGGGATTCCAGGACGGCCTGTTCTTCCAGCGTGTCCACGTAGCCCAGGGTGGCGATGTGCTCCTGGCTTTCGACCAGGCGGTGCAGCAGGCCCTGGATGGGGGCGATGCGGTCTTCGCCCCCGCAGTCCCGCCACAGGCCGCCGGCCTCGGGTCCGGTGCCGTCCGGGCCCGCGGTCAAATCTTGCCCCGCATCGCGTCCACGAAGCGCAGGACCGTCACCAGCCCCTGGATCGTGGCGATCTGTTCGGCCGGCACGCCGCCCGTGACGCGGTTCGGGGCGCGCATGAAATGCCGGATCCATTCGACGTCGCCGCCCGTGAGCGCGTAGAGGGCGCGCGCCAGGCGCACCAGCAGCAGGGCCAGCTCGCCCTGCTTGGAGGCGGGGTCCAGCGACTGCGCGGTTTTCATCCGGCTGACGGCGGTGCGATGCATGCCCAGGACGTCGGCCAGCCCGGCCTGGCGCAGGCCGAGCTGTTCGGCAGCCCGGAGGACGGCCTTGGCCAGCACGGCGTCCGGCGCGGGCACGGTGTTCGGCAGGGCGGTCATGGCAGTCCCCAATGAGTGTTCAATATGCACATATTATGATCAATATGTGTGAAACAAACAATACCGGGAGGTGCCCGCCCTAGGTGGCGGCCCGGCAGCCCTGCCAGGCGCCCTCTTCG